>DATEOG010000277.1:0-2317 GCA_035274345.1 Gemmatimonadaceae bacterium | reverse complement strand
CGCGCAGACCTACCTGGTGAGAGGACGGGACAGTTGGTTGCGTGATCCAACCTATTTCGCGTCACGCGTGAAGGAACTGTCTACGCATTAAGATTCCGTGAAGTCCGAATTAGTCTCCGATGTCGCGGATTCCGGCGCCGTGGCGCTCGCCGCTCGGCCTCGCGCCCTGATCGGTCGGCTCGGCGGCAAGGCGGCTGCCACGCACATCGTGGGCCTCTGCAGCCGCAATTCCCTCCTTGACGGGCTCCAGCGCCGGCGTGCGCGGCGTGACGAGCATGGGAAGCACCACCGTGAATACGGAGCCGCGGCCGAGCCGGGATTGCACCGTGATGCGCCCGCCGTGCGCTTGCGCGATCCACTGACTGATCGCCAACCCTAGCCCGAAGCCGCCACGCTCACTCGTGCGCGAGCGCGCACGGTCAGCGCGCCAGAATCGCTCGAAGAGGTGGGAGAGATCGGCCGCGGACATGCCGATTCCCGAATCGCGGACCACGAAGGCGATCTCGTCGGCCAGCCGATGGCTCAGCGACAACTCCACGCGACCGCCGCGCGGCGTGTACTTGATCGCGTTGGTGATGAGGTTCAGGAACAGCTGCCGGAGGCGCTGTGCGTCGCCCTCGATCACGCCTTCCTCGAGAACGGTCATCGACACCGTGAGCCCGCAATCCTCGCCCAGGATGACCGCGGTCTCGTAGACGTCGCGCACGAGCGGCCCCAGCTCGACCGGCTCGCGGTGGAGGTCGAAGCGTCCTTCGTCGGCACGCGCCAGGGTGAGCAGGCTGTCCACCAGGTCCGACATCCGCGCCGTTTCCTGCAGCGCCTCTTCGAGTGCCTGCATCGCTTCGGATCCCTGCGCGCCGGGGTGCATCGCGCGCTCGACGTCGGCCCGAAGCACGGTGAGCGGTGTCTTGAGCTCGTGCGAAGCGTCGGCGGTGAAGCGGCGTAGCGCGCCGAACGAAGTCTCCAGGCGGGCGATCATGGCGTTCAGCGTCGTCCCGAGCCGCGACAGCTCATCGGTCCCGAGATTGGCGGGAAGTCGCCGGTGCAGCGATCGACCGTCGGTGATGGCTTCCACCTCGTTGATCAGCGCTTCGACCGGCTCGAGCGCGTTGCCGGTGATGAAATACGATGCGGCGAAGAACGCGACGAGGATGATCGGCAGCACGACGAGCATCGTGCCGATCAGGACGTCTCCTCCGAGCTCGGCCACCGTCGTCGGCACGCCGGCGACCACACGGGTGATCTGCGGCAGCAGCGTCGAGTCGCGGCGCGCCACGAGGAGCATCTTCCCCTCGAACAGCGGATCGGACACCTGAACCAGCGCGCCCGGTCCACCGGGCTCGAGTCGCTCTGCCGTCTCGAGGATCGCCGAGCGGTCCTCGAGCGTGAGCTGCCGCATGCCGATCGACGTGTAGATCCGCGCGCCGTCCTGGTCGTACATGATGAAATAGCCGGGGATCCGCCCGGCAATCGACTGCGCGCTTCCCGTGAGCGACCGTACCCGGGCACCCGACTCGTCGGGGGATGGCCGCTCCTCCACGACCGGATAGCCGTTCAGCGCCCAGTCCCGCAGCGGCTGGAGCACCTGGTCGGCCTGCGCAATCACGGTCGGTCCCAGCGCGTTCTCCCCAGTCGACACGCGCACGATGTAGAGTGCGATGGCGAAGATGAGCAGTCCGCCGATCAGCAAGACGCCGTAGGTGACCGTCAGCCGCGTGCGCAGCGTCGCCATGTCACTCCTTCAGGACGTAACCCACTCCACGCACGGTGGTGATCAGCCTCCGGGCGTGGCCGGCGTCGACCTTCTTGCGCAGATGGTTGATCACGACGTCGACGATGTTGGTGCCTGGATCGAAGTGATACCCCCAAGCGTACTCGGTGATCAACGTCCGGCTCATGACGCGTCCGGCGTGGCGCGCCAGATACTCGAGCACCGTATACTCCTTCGGGGTGACCTCGATCGGGACACCGCCTCGCCGTACCTCGCGCGTCGCCTGATCGATCTCCAGGTCGCCGACGCGGAGCACCGGTGACGCGAGCGCGCGCGGCCGGCGGGAAAGCGCTTCGACTCTGGCGAGAAGCTCCTCGAACGCGAACGGCTTCGTGACGTAGTCGTCCGCGCCTGCGCGCAACGTCTCGACCTTCGCATCGACGGCATCCTGCGCGGTCAACACGAGCACCGGTCGCTCGAAACCGCGCGCGCGCAGCGAGTGAAGTACCTCGAGGCCCGACTTTCCCGGTAGCCGCATGTCGAGCACGATGAGATCGTATGCCTCCGATCCGGCGCGCCGCTCTCCCTCTTCGCCGTCGGTCACGA
>DATEOG010000276.1:0-6306 GCA_035274345.1 Gemmatimonadaceae bacterium | reverse complement strand
CGAGGCGCAACGCGCGCATCGCCTCGATGGCGAGGCCGGCCATGCGCTCGGCGCCGAGCGGGTTGAAGTGCGTGTCGTCGCGCACGCCGGTGGGATAGTTCGGGTTCGCACCCGGCTCGAGGTGGAGCCACAGCGCGCGAGACGAGTCCGGGCCCATCGGCTCGACGAGCGCGGCGCTCGCGCGCGTCATGTCCACGAGCGGGACCTTCGCCTCCGCCGCCGCCGCACGCGCAGCATCCGGATACGCACCGTGCGTGTCGACGAGCCGCGCACCCTCGAAGCGACGGCGCACGACAGGGGTGAACAGCACGGGATGCCCACCGCGCGAGCGCACCTCCTCGACGAAGCGGACAAGGTTGCGGCGATAGTCGTCGGGCGACGAGTAGTTGCCGGTGCCCACCTTCTCATCGTTGTGCCCGAACTGGATGAACACGTAGTCGCCCGCCTTCATGCTGTCGACGATCGCCTTCCACCGGCCTTCGGCGACGAACGAGCGAGTGCTGCGGCCGTTCATCGCACGGTTAGCGATATGCACGGCACTCGAATCGAAGCACGGTTGAAGCGCTTCACCCCATCCGGTCTCGGGGCGCTTGTCGGGCTGCTTCTGCGCCATGGTCGAATCGCCTGCGAGCCAGACGGTGATCGGCTCGGCGCGGAACGCGAGGACCGCGAGCGCGAGGAGGATGGCGCGGAAGGGCATGATGGAAAGGTATTGCCATCTGGTGAAGGGGTGAATCGGTGAGGCAGTGCGTCGGTGACTCGGTCACCACCTCACCGATTCACGGATTCACCGCGTCGCGATGCTCGGGGCGAGACGCACCACCGGCCTCACCGCATTCATCGACAGCGACGGCGCCCGTCCGGCACAGTGCGGCGAGAGCGGGCCGCCCAGCACCAGCGGCACGCGCCGATCATCAAGGGATTCCGTCCACTGGGCGATCGGCGAGTGGAAGCGCTCGATGCCGTCTGGGGAGCGCACGCGCGCGTCCACCTTCTCCAGCCCATTTCCCCACGGGAAACGACGGCCATCCGTGCCACGCGCCGCGCACTCGAGCTCGTCCGCCGTCGGCAGCGTCACCGCGGCGCCGGTGCGCGCCGAGATGTGCTCGCACAGCGACAGCGCTTCGTCGTACGTGAGGGCGAGCGGCGGATCGGGCATGTCCGAGAGCCGCCCCGCCAGCGACGCGTCGGACGATGGCGTCGCGAAGGGGCCCAGTCCGAGCTGCAGCGCCGCGGCGGCGGAGAGCGGCCGGCGCGCGATGAAGAATCCACCGGCCGGGGTGTGCTCGCGTAGGTCCAGGGGCTTGGGAGGGTGCTCGCAGTGCAGGTGGTCGCCCCCCAGCAGGTGGGCCTGCGGCGACACGCTGCACAGCTCCACCACGCCGGAGAGCCAGGCGTGTCCTTCGTGCAGGGTGAGTCCCGGCGGAAGCCGTTCGGGGAGCGGCTCGGCCAGCTCGTTGGGAGCGGACAGGGCGTGCAGCAGGAGCCACGCAGGATCACGCTGATCGACCGGCATTCCGAGGACGCTGCGCACGAGATGACGCGGCGTGTCGGTGAGCTGGCGCAGGATCACCTGCGCGCGGTCCATGTCGTCGGGATTGGCCGACGCCAGCGACTCGGCGGCGATGATGCGCGCCGCGACGAGCACGCGGATGTCGCGCTCGGACAGTCCGTGCTGATTCGCCGACGGCAGGATCGTCTCGCGCACGACGCCGCGCAGCTCCTTGGCCCGAACGCGCGCGCTGACGATCATCGCGCTGGCCCGTACCTCCCAGTCGTGATCACCGAGCGCAGAGCGCAGCGTTTCGACGATCGCGGACGTCGGCTCGTGGTACTCGCGGCCGAGCCACCGCACGATCTGGCGTCGCATGCGCGCGTCGCCGAGATCCTTGAACGCGACGGTGCGGCTCAGCGGCCACGCGCGGCGCTCCCGTCCGTCGCGTGCGAACCGGTCGACGGCGGCCCGTGCCGCGGGCTCGGACTCCAGATGCTCGATCATGCTGCGGTGACGAGATGAACTGCGACTACAGTGGCGACCTCGTCGTCAGCCAGCTTGTGGATCGTTGCATGAACCGCGCGCGCCGGCTCGGGCGCCGCGGGGGAGATGAGCATACCAGCGTCCAGCTCGGAACGTAAGACGGGCGCGGCGGGCGCGGCCGTGAAGCCTCCCGGCGCCTGCCCTCATGGCGCCGACGCCCGGCTCTGCCAAACTTCGCGGAGCCGGGCGTCGAAGTCGCCAGGGATCGCGAGCCCGCTAGCTCGACGCCATCGCCGCGAGCTCGTTCGACTCGGCGGTGATCGGGTCGATGACCGCCGCCACCTCCAGCACGCGATCGGCCGGGAACCCTCCCAGCCTCGCGTGCTCGCGGATGATCTCCGCGGAGGGAGCGATGTAGACGCAGGTGATCTTGTCCTCCGTGACGAAGCTCTGGATCCACTGGATGCTCGGACCGAGCTGCTCGAGCGCCGCACGGGAACGTTGCGAGATCTCCTTCAGCTCCGCGGGGGAGAGCGTCGCGGCGTTCGGGATCTCACGTTCGATGATGTATCTGGGCATTGGTCGCCTCCTGTCGAGGTGCAGGGTCGCTCTGTAGGCGGGCGGTCAGGCTGCGTGGTCGCAGTTCACGCGCGGATTCCAGTTCGCGTAGATGCCGCTCGGATTGTTCTCCCAGGCCCACACGTGCAGGGCGTACAGGTCGAAGGCGTTCAGCTGGAGCTGCTGTCCGAAGAGTCGTGGCAGCGTATCCGCGGTCCACGCCGCCTTCGGGATCACGTACTCGACGGCGACCAGGCGGAGCTGACCATTCGATTCCGGCTCGTATAGCAGGGCTTCCGGCTTGTCCACCTCGACCTTGCCGTCCAGCAGGTCGGTGTTGACGTAGTGGTAGCCCATTCCCCCCGCCTTGGCGGGGCTCTGGTCGACCATACACATGTTCATGAAGAGGAACGTGTACTTGGCGTCCTTCGCGACCTCGAAGCGGTGGAAGCGCGCCGTCGCCGCGCGCAGGATAGCGAGATCCTTGTTCTCCGCCGCCGACGCCTTGATCGCCGCGGCGTCAGCCGGTGCGGCCATGGTTCCGGTGGTCGCGGGGTCAGTGCATGCGCCAAGCATCGCGGTTGCCGCCAGCAGCAGGGTGTACCGTCTCATTGTGGCCTCGTGTGGTGAAGGTGATCTTGATCGGTCACGCAACATGAGGCGGGGCGATTAGCTGCTCGTTGCGCCTGGAATTAGCCGGGAATTAGCAGTCACTCGAGGGCGATGATCACGGTTCAACTGCTCGGGGGCGCCACTCTGCGCTCTGGAGACACTCCGATCAGCGGTCCACCGGCGCAGCGCCATCGCATCGCCCTCCTGACCCTCGTCGTCGCCGCCTGGCCGCAGCCGCTGGCCCGGGACCGGGCGATGGCGCTGCTCTGGCCGGAGAAGGACACGGCCGGCGCGCGCCGGCTCCTCAACCTCGCCGTGCACGTCCTCCGCGCCGCGCTCGGCGAGGGAGTCATCGCGTCGACCGGCGATGCGCTCCTCTTCAGCCCCTCGCGCGTCCGCTGCGACCTGCACGAGCTCCGCATGGCGATGACGACGGAAGACGTCGGGGCCATCGTCCAGTCGTACACGGGTCCCCTCCTCGACGGATTCCATCTCGACGACTCGATCGAATTCGAGTACTGGCTGGAGGAACGGCGCCGCGAGCTCGATCACGCGTACACCGGCGCCCTGCGTGCACTCGCGCAGCATCAGGAGCGGGCGGGAGACGTGCACGGACGGGTCGGCACCTGCCGCCGACTCGTCGCCGCCGACCCGCTCTCGAGCGTCTACGCGCTCTCGCTGATGCACGCGCTGGAAGCGGCCGGCGACTGGGTCGGCGCGATCCAGCACGCGGCGGAGCACGCGCAGCGGCGGCGCGTGGACCTCGATCTCGAGCCCGACCCCGACGTCGAGGCGCTCGCGCACCGTCTGCGCTCCGCGCCGCCGAAGCGTCCACCCGTATCGGCCATCGCGCCGCGCGAGGCATCGGCGTCGATCGCCGTGCTGCCTTTCCGCAACCTCAGTACGGATCCGGAGAACGCGTGCTTCGCCGACGGCATCACCGAGGACGTGATCGCCAACCTGTCCCGGATCCGATCACTCAAGGTCATCTCCCGCACCTCGGTGATGCACTTCAGGGATCAGCGCCCCACGATCAGGGAGATCGGGAGCGCGCTCGGCGCGACGGTCGTGCTGGCCGGCAGCGTCCGTCGCGCGGGCGATCGCGTTCGCATTGTCGCGCAGTTGATGGACACCGAGTCCGACCGGCATCTCTGGTCGGAGACGTACGACCGCGGGATGTCGGACGTCTTCGCCATTCAGTCCGAGGTCGCGCTCCAGATCGCGTCGGCGCTCGAGACGGAGCTTTCTCCAGCCGAGCACACGCGCGTACGGCGGAAGCCGACGGATGACATGCAGGCGTACCATCTCTTTCTCCAGGGCCGCCAGCTGCTCAGTCGCTACACCACGGACGCGATGCTCGGCTCACTCGCGTTCCTCGCGCGGGCGATCGCACGCGATCCGGACTTCGCGGACGCACACGCCACCCTCGCCATGGTGCACGCGCAACTGGCCGAGATGGGGGTGTTCGACCCGGCCAGCGCCTACCCGCGCGCCGCGGAGGCGGTGGAGACGGCGCTGCGGCTCGATCCCGATCTCGACACGGCGCACTGCACGCTGGGATTTCTCAAGGCGGTGCGCGAGTACGACTGGCTCGGCGCCGAGCGCGAGTTCGAGCGCGCACTGGAGCTCAACCCGAGCGGAGCCGACACGTACGATCTGTACGGGCGCGTCTGCGCGGGGATCGAGCGATACGACCAGGCGATCGCCCTGCTGGAGCGGGCCGGAGATCTGGATCCGCTCTCGCACCGCATCGACATCACGACGACGCTCCTTCGCGCCGGCCGCATCGACGAGGCGATCGCGCGAGCCGAGGAATCGTTGGAGCTGGAATCGCACGAGCGCGCGCGTGCGACGCTCGGCTGGGCGTATTTCCTCAAGGGCCGGCGCGAGGAAGGGCTGGCTGAGCTGGACGCCGCGGTGGCAATGGCGCCCGGAGCGCTGATGTGGCTGGCGCAGCTCGGCGAGGCGCATGCGCTGGCCGGAAACGTCGCGCGAGCGCGCGAGATCCTGCGGTCGCTGGAAGAGTGCGCGCGCGAGCTGTACGTACCGCCGTACTACTTCGCCTACGTCCACACCGGCCTCGGCGACGCCGAGCGGGCGATGGACTACCTCGAGCGCGCCGTCGCCGAGCGCGCCGGTCCCGCGTACTCGATCAAGGGCTCCTTCCTGCTCGCCCCCCTGCGCACGCATCCGAGGTTCCGCGCTCTGCTGCGGCAGATGAATCTAGCCTGACCAGAGTCTCGCGCCATCGCGTCGTCCGAACGGCGTCAGGGACGGCGTCTGAACTGCGTTGGTAGTCTCCGCGAGAGTTCAAGAACGGAGGGGACTAATGGGATGAGGCGGATGGAGCGGATGCTAGATCAACAGCAACACCAACGACAAACTGCCACTGCTACTGAGGGGGGAGAAGCAGAACGGCCAACGGCAACGACGACTGCACTTTTTGGGGTCCGCCACGTCGAGTCTCTCGTCGCGCACCCCCAAAAAAGCAGTTCGTTCGTGAGTTGGATAGTGAGTTGGTTCGGCGGTGGCCCTTGCTGTTGGCCGTTGCCGTTGCCCTAGCATCCGCTCGATCCGCCTCATCCCATTAGTCCCCTCCGTTCTTGAACCCAGCGCCGAGACTAGCAACGCCGTCACACCCGCCGTTGCCGAGCCCGGCCCGGTACGGTCAACCGCGAACGACGTTCGCCCCCGCGTCGGCCACGCGCACGACGTCGGTGTCGCGCCCCTCGAGCCAGCGCGCGCCGATCGTGATCACCAGCACGAGCAGGATCAGCAGCACGCTGTAAGCGGCCGCCGTGCCGAACGCCGTGTTGCGCACCTGCGAGAGGATCTCGACGGAGATCGGGCGGCTCGCGTGCGTGTACAGCACCACGCTCGCCACGAACTCGCCGACGGCGGCCACGCCGGCCAGCATCGTGCCCGCCACGAGTCCCGGGCGCGCGGCTGGAATCACGACGCGGCGGAGCGCCAGCCAGCGCGACGCGCCGAGGCCGCGCGCCGCGTCCTCGAGGGTGGGATCCATCTGCCGCAGCGATCCCTCCACGGCGCTCGTCACGAGCGGGATGTTGCGGACGAAGTACGCCAGCGGGAGGATCCAGAACGTGCCGACCAGGAGCACGCGGAGCTCCGCCGGCGCGTTCCGGTCGAACGTCGCC
>DATEOG010000275.1:0-7949 GCA_035274345.1 Gemmatimonadaceae bacterium | reverse complement strand
CGTGCGCGTGAGGGACCGGATGCCGCTCAGATACTTCGAGAGCTTGTCCTTTTCACGCGTCATCATCAGACGCTCCTTCTTCGTGTAGTTCTCCCACTCGCCGCCCTCGGCGGAACCAGCCTCGAGCTCCTTCATCCGGCGGAGCTGCTTCTTCACCGTCTGGAAGTTGGTGAGCAGACCGCCGAGCCAGCGCTCGGTGATGTACATCGCGCCGCAGCGCTCGGCCTCCTGCTTCACGATGCCGGCGACCTGCGCCTTCGTGCAGACGAAGAGGACGCTGTCACCACGCAGGACGACGTCGCGCACGAGCTTCTGCGCGAGCTCGAGCTGACGGAGCGTCTTCTGGAGGTCGATGATGTGGATCCCGTTGCGCTCCGCGAAGATGAAGCGGCGCATCTTGGGATTCCAACGGCGCGTCTGGTGTCCGAAATGGACGCCGGCCGCGAGCAGGGCTTCGATGGTGGGCTGAGTGTCAGACATTGGTGATTCGAGTGGTTGTGTCGTCGGCGAACGTCATCGTCTCTGACCACCGGCGTACGCCGGCACCGGACCGAGACTCGGTGCGCCTGAGGGATTTGAACTGCTGGTGCTGAATTCTGAGTGGTGAGTTCTGGGTGGTGAGTTCTGGGTGAAGGCGTTCGCAGTCACTCAGAACTCACCACCCACCACTCACAACTATCTCTTCGAGAACTGGAACCGCTTGCGCGCCTTCGGACGGCCCGGCTTCTTGCGCTCGACGGCACGCGCGTCGCGCGTGAGCAGGCCGAGGTCACGAAGCTTGCGCCGGTGCGTCTCGTCGATCTTCACGAGCGCGCGCGCGACGGCGAGGCGCAGTGCGCCGGCCTGACCGGTCTGGCCGCCGCCGTTGACGTTCGCTTTGACGTCGTACTGCCCGAGGCGGTCCGTGGCCGTGAACGGCTGCTGAATCGCCGTGACGAGCGCCGGCCGCGGGAAGTAGTCACCCAGCGTGCGGCCGTTGATGTCCCACTTGCCGCTGCCGGGTCTGAGGTACACGCGGCAGACCGCTTCCTTGCGACGGCCGATCGTGTGCGTGATCTGCGTATCGGGCATCGATTACTTCGCCTCGCTCTTGGGGAGGGTCAACGTCTTGGGCTGCTGCGGGGCATGCGGGTGCTCGGCGCCGGCGTATACGCGGAGCTTGCCGCGCAGTACCTGACGTCCCAGCGCCGTCTTGGGGAGCATGCCGTACACGGCCTTCTCGATCACCCGCTCGGGATGCTTCGCGAGCATCGTGGCGAAGGGGGTGAAGCGCTCGTGTCCCATGTAGCCGGTGTGGCGGAAGTACTCCTTTTGCTCCGCCTTGCGGCCGGTGACGCGGACCTTGGACGCGTTGATGACGATGACGCCGTCGCCGGTGTCCATGTGCGGGGTGAAGATCGGCTTGTGCTTGCCGCGGATGATGCGCGCGACCTCGGTCGCGAGGCGCCCGAGGACGACGTCCTCTGCGTCGATGACATACCAGTCTTGCTGGATGTCGTTCGGCGTGGCGCTGAACGTTTTGAACATGACCTGACGAACTCGAGATGGGTCTTTCGCCTCACCGGTGCGTAATGCAACCCGGGTCTCGGCCGCCACCAAAGGCGTTTTTAGACAGACTCGTAAGCTAGACAGGGGCTTAAGCGTAGTCAACGCTTGGAGTTGAGCCCCGCTCTCCCCGCGCGGCGACCCTTCGGCCCGGTATCTTTCCTCCCATGACCGCCGAGTCCCCCGTCCCGCGCCGGATCCTGCTCGTGGACGCCGACGCGTTCTTCGTGGCGGTCGCGCGTCTGGTCGATCCCGAAGGTGCCGGGAAAGCGCCCCTGCTCATCGTCGGCGGCGCTGCGGGCAGCCGCGGAGTGGTCTGCTCCGCGTCGTATGAGACGCGCAAGTTCGGCGTCAGATCGGCGATGCCGATCTCGCGCGCGCTCCGCCTCTGCCCCGACGCGATGTGTGTTCCGGTTCCCGGGCGCGCATGCCGCGTGAAGCACGGCGAGATCCGACACGTCCTGGAACGGTTCACCCCAGCCGTTCAGGCCGCGTCGATCGACGAATGGTATCTCGATCTCGGAGGCACGGACCGGCTGCACGGCGGCGCGCCGTTGAGGGCCGTCGCACACCGGATTCGCAGCGACGTCCTCGACGCCACCGGACTGTCCGTCTCCCTTGGCGGCGGCACGTCGAAGCTCGTCGCCAAGCTCGCGGTGGAGCGGGCGAAGCCGAAGCCCGGCACCGGCGCGGATGGCGTGCACGTCGTCGAGCCGGGTGAGGAGCTCGCCTTCATGCGGCAGCTTGCGTTGGCGGACATTCCCGGCATCGGCCCCAAGTCCACGGCGCGGCTCGCCGACGCGGGCCTGCGCCGCGTGGACGACGTGCTCGCGCTCGACGAAGCTGCCCTCGTGCGGCTCGTCGGCGCGCGCGATGCCGCCTGGCTCGCCGAACGAGTGCGCGGCGTGGACGACGCCGACGTCGCCGAGCGCGAAGTGGCGAAGAGCATCAGCCGCGACGAGACGTTCGATACGGACCTTCACGACGACCTCCTGCTCGAGGGCGAGCTGGCCGAGCTTCTCGGACGAGCCGCCGCGGAGCTTCGGAGCGAGTCGCTCAGGGCGCGTACGGTGACCGTGCGCATCCGGGACACCGACTTCACCACACGTCAGGCCAGTCGCACGGTGGATGAAGCGCTCGAGTCCGATCGCGCGCTGTTCGCGGTGGCGCGCCAGCTGCTCGCCAAGCTGCGGCGCGCGCGTCGAGTGCCGGCTCGGCTCGTCGGCGTGGCGCTCTCCAACTTCACGCCACCCCCCGCCGTACAGCTCCCGCTGTTCGATGGCTCGCGCGCGCCGCTGGAAACCGCGAAGGATCGTGAAGTCTCCCGCGTGATGGACTCCGTGCGTGCCCGGTTCGGCCGCGACGCCATCGCGCCCGGGCGAAAGCCACGGCCGTCGTAGCGGCTACTCGAGCTCGATCAGGAGCGCACCCTTCTCGACGGCAGTGCCGGGCTGGGCCAGCACGGCTTTGACGGTGGCATCTCCCTGGGCGCGGAGCTCGTTCTCCATCTTCATCGCTTCCATCACCACGAGTCCCTGGCCGGCACGGACGGGGTCTCCCACCTGCACGTTCACGCGCACGATCATCCCGGGCATCGGCGCGACGAGTGGCGCGGGCCCGACCGGACCCGTCGTCGCACCGGCCAGCTCACGAATGGCGCGCATGCGCTCGTCGAGTGCCTCGACCTCGTGACGGAATCCGTCCACCCAGATCGTGTATCGTCCGCGCGTTCCAGCCGGCCGCACGACGATGCGATGCACTTCGTCGCCGACGGTGAGCATGCGGACCGGGGTACCCTCGACGTCGGCGAGTCGCGCGTTCGTCGTCGCGCCGTCGACGCTCACCTCGTCCCCGTCGAGCGACAGCTCGATGTCGGACTCGCCGACGCGCACGAAATACTTCACGCAGCCTCCGGGACGAGCTCGCACAGCGTCTCCACGTGCGCCGTCTGCGGGAACATGTCATAGGCGCGTACGTCGACCAGGCGATAGCGCGGCAGACGCGCCAGATCGCGCGCCAGCGTCGCGGGATCGCAGCTCACGTAAAAGACGGCGCGCACCGACGTGCGCAGAGATTCCAGCGCGGTCGTCACGCGCTCGTCGACGCCCGTCCGGGGCGGGTTGAGCAGGACGACGTCCGCCGGGAGTGCGTGGCCGATGTGATCCTCCACCTTTCCCGCGACTACGGTCGAGGGAGGTGCGAGGCGCTCTCGCAGCGTCTCGACGGCGGCGCGATCGAGCTCGATCGCCGTGACGCGTCGTCCGTCCGCCGCGAGCGGCGTGGCCGTCGCGCCCGTCCCCGCGTATGCGTCGACGACGTGCGCCGGATCGTGCAGGCGCACGCGAGCCAGCAGACGTTCGCGCAGCCGCGCCGCGACACCGGCGTTCACCTGCGCGAATGCGGCGCCGGCATGTCGCTCTGCCGTTCGCGCGGCGACGCGGCGGAGAGATCCTTCCTCCGGACGCCACCAGACTTCAGTCAGTTCCGGAACCCGCTCGAGCAGTGCCTCCGGCGCACGCCACGTCCGCGCCCCTTCGACAGTGATCGATGCCCCGGCATCGAGCAACCGCACGGCGACGCGAAGCGCGCGCTCGCGCGGCAGGACATCGAACGCGGCGCGCACGTCGCGCCACACCGCCATCACCCGCTCATCCGTGATCGGGCAGTCCTCGAGATCGAACACGCCGACGGGATCGTCGTACGGATGCAGGCCCGCGATCCATCCCTCGCCGACGCGGCGTACGTGCAGCGTGAGCTTGCGACGATACCGCCACGGCGCGTCGCTCGGCTCGACCTCCGGATCGGCGACGGCGCGCCGGCCGATGCGGCGCAGCGCGTCGCCGATGATGACTCGCTTCGCCGCGAGCTGCGCGTCATACGAGAGGTGCTGGATCTGGCACCCGCCGCAGCGATCGATCGTGTAGTGCGGGCACGGCGGATCGACGCGCGCCGGCGATGGCTGGTCGAGCGAGAGCAGCTCGCCGCGCGCGAAGCGCTTCGCGCGCGCGATCTGCACGCGGGCAACGTCGCCGGGCGCCGTTCTCGGCACGAACACGACCATCCCTTCGGTGCGAGCGACGCCGTCGCCGCCCGCGGCGATGGACGCGATCTCGAGCGGGATGCCGCGCTCTCTCACCGCAGGCCTTCGCGTCGAGCCACCTCGAGCCACGCCGTCGAGCTCTCCGGCGCTGGGCTCACCTGCGAGCCACTTCTCGGTGTCAGACGGCGCACGTTGCGATCTCGCTCGGCGAGCAGCACTGCCGCGATGGCGGCGCGCACCACGCTGTCACGCGGCGGCGGCGCCGCGGTGAGCTCCGCCATCCGACGCTCCAGCCACTGGATCTCGATGGCCCCCTCGCGGAATTCGGCATCCTCCATGACGCGAAGATGGAAATCGCGGGACGTGTCCACTCCCTCGATGGTGAGCTCGAGCAGCGCGCGATGCATGCGCGCGATCGCCTGAGCGCGGTCCGGTGCCCAGACGATCAGCTTGGCCAGCATCGGGTCGTAGTGCAGCGTGATCTCGCTCCCCGTCTCGATGCCACCGTCCCAGCGGACCCCAGGCCCCGCGGGCACATGGAGATACTGCACCTGCCCGGTCGAAGGGAGAAATCCATTCGCCGGATCTTCGCTCGTGATGCGACACTCGATCGCCCAACCGCGCGGCCCGATCGCCTCCTGCCTGAATGGAAGCCGTTCACCCGCCGCGATGCGCAATTGCCACTGCACGAGATCGATCCCCGTCACCAGCTCGGTGACGGGATGCTCGACCTGAATCCGCGTGTTCATCTCGAGGAAGTAGAACGACCCTTCGGCGTCGAGCAGGAACTCGCACGTTCCCGCGTTCGTGTATCCGGCGGCACGCGCGGCGGCGACGGCAGCGGCGCCCATACGAGCTCGCAGCTCGGGCGATACGGCGACGCTTGGCGCCTCCTCGATCATCTTCTGGTGCCGGCGCTGGACCGAGCACTCGCGCTCGCCCAGGTGCAGCATCGTGCCATGCTGATCGCCCAGGACCTGGACTTCCACGTGGCGCGGCCCGACGACGTACTTCTCGACGTACACCGCATCGTCGCCGAACGCGTTGCGTGCCTCGCGCTGGGCCGACGCGAGCGCGGATGCGATCTCCTCACGGCGGTTGACGACGCGCATCCCCTTGCCACCGCCTCCGGCCGCGGCCTTCAGCAGCACCGGATAACCGAACTTCTCTGCAACCGCCTCGGCCTCTGCGGCGTCGCGCAGCGCCGTCGTCGTGCCCGGAACGACGGGCGTTCCCGCAGCGATCGCGAGCGCTCGCGCGGCCGTCTTGCTCCCCATCGCCGCGATCGCCTCTGCGGGCGGCCCGACGAAGACGAGTCCAGCGTCGCGCACGGCTCGCGCAAACCACTCGCGCTCGGACAGGAATCCATAGCCGGGGTGAATCGCCTCCGCTCCCACACGCTTTGCTGCCGCGATGATCGCATCGCCCTTGAGATACGACTCGGCTGACGGGGCGGGACCCAGCAGCACCGCTTCGTCGGCCTCGCGCACGTGCGGCGCGCGCGCATCCGCCGCCGAGTACACGGCTACCGAGGCGACGCCGAGCTCGCGGCAGGCGCGGATCACGCGAAGCGCGATCTCGCCCCGGTTCGCGACGAGCACCTTGGAGAACATCAGAGCGGGATGTTGCCGTGCTTCTTGGGCGGATTGCGGTCGCGCTTCGTGCGGAGCGTGTCGAGCGCCTCGATGAGCCGCGGACGCGTGTCGCGAGGATCGATGATGTCGTCCAGGTAGCCGCGACCGGCGGCAACGTACGGGTGCGCGAACATCTCACGGTACTCGTCGATCTTCGCGTCGGTCATCGTTTCGGGCTCGTCGCTCTCGGAGATCTCCTTCCGAAAGAGGATCTCGACCGCGCCCTTGGGCCCCATCACCGCGATCTCCGCCGTCGGCCACGCGACGTTGAAATCGCCGCGGATGTGCTTCGAGCTCATGACGTCGTACGCGCCGCCGTAAGCCTTGCGTGTGATGACGGTGAGCTTGGGGACGGTCGCCTCGCAGTACGCGTAGAGGAGCTTCGCGCCATGCCGGATGATCCCGTTGTGCTCCTGTGCAACTCCCGGCAGGAAGCCCGGGACGTCTTCCAGCGTCACGATGGGAATGTTGAAGGCGTCGCAGAACCGGATGAAGCGCGCGGCCTTGGTCGAGGCGTTGATGTCGAGGACACCGGCCAGCACGGCCGGCTGATTTGCCACGATGCCGACGCTGAAGCCGCCGAGGTGCGCGAAGCCGCAGATGATGTTCGCCGCGAACCCGGGTTGGACCTCGTAGAACGTCGCGTCGTCGACGATGCGCCGGATGATCTCGTGCATGTCGTACGGCTTGTTCGGATTGTCGGGCACCAGCTCGAGCAGGGCTTCGTCGCGCCGATCGCGCGGGTCCGTGCCGCGACCGCGCGGAGGCTCGTCGACGTTGTTCGACGGGAGGTACTGGAAGAGCTCCCGGATTGCCTGCAGGCAGGCCGGCTCGGAATCCGACGCGAAGTGCGCGACCCCCGACGTCTCGTGGTGCGTGTCCGCACCCCCGAGCTCTTCCATGGTCACGTCCTCGTGGGTCACCGTCTTCACGACGTTGGGACCGGTGACGAACATGTAGCTCGTCTTGCGCACCATGAACGTGAAGTCGGTGATCGCCGGTGAGTACACCGCGCCCCCCGCGCACGGCCCCAGGATGGCGCTGATCTGCGGGATCACGCCCGACGCCAGGGTGTTCCGGAGGAAGATCTCGGCGTAGCCGCCGAGGGAGACCACCCCCTCCTGGATGCGCGCACCGCCGGAGTCGTTCAGGCCGATCACCGGCGCGCCGTTTCGCATCGCGAGGTCCATCACCTTGCAGATCTTTTCCGCGAACGCCTCGCTCAGCGACCCGCCGAACACGGTGAAATCCTGCGAGAACACGTAGACCAGCCGCCCGTCGATGCGCCCGTGGCCCGTGACGACGCCGTCGCCGTAGATCCGCTGCTCCTCCAGGCCGAAATCGTGAGACCGGTGCACGACGAATCGGTCCAGCTCGACGAAGCTCCCTTCGTCGAGCAGGAGGTCCAGCCGCTCTCGGGCGGACAGCTTCCCCTTGCGGTGCTGCGCCTCGAGCCGCGCCGCGCCGCCACCCAGCTCCGCCTCGGCCGCGCGGCGTTCCAGCAGGGCCACCCGCTCTCGCATCGTCATAGGTGGAAGAAGCTAGCGCTGGTGGCGATACCCTTCTAGGCAACGTCGCGCTCCCGCCTCCGGAAACCCCCGGATGGGCGGATCGTCTCAACGGTAGTCGAGTGCCCTTCCGGACCCCCACCCGTTTGGCGCGCTCGACTCCCACCCTTCCTCGCATCGCGCTCGTGACACGGAGCATTTGTTGGGGACGCGGGCCAATTC
>DATEOG010000274.1:0-3277 GCA_035274345.1 Gemmatimonadaceae bacterium | reverse complement strand
AACGTCATCGCCCGCGAGCTCGAGGAGCTCAACGCCAGGCGCCAGGAGATCGACCGCGCCACCGTGGAAGAAGCCCGTCGTCTCGTGCTCGCGCTCGATCTCGATGAGACCTTCGGCATCGTGCTCGCCGAGGAGGGTTGGCATCCGGGAGTCATCGGTATCGTCGCCTCGCGCATCGTCGAGGAATTCGGCCGTCCGACGATCCTCATCGCGCTCGACGGGGAGGGAGGGAAGGGCTCGGGCCGCTCCATCTCCCGCTTCGATCTGCACGCGGGTATCGGCAAGTGCCGGCATCTCCTGCAGCGCTTCGGCGGCCATCGCAGCGCCGCCGGCGTCACGATCGCGCGCGACAAGGTGGGCGAGTTCGCGCGCTGCTTCAACGAGGCCGCGCGCGCTGTGCTCACTCCCGAGGACCTGGTGCCGGAGCTTCGCATCGACCTCGAGGTCGCCCTCGCGGATCTCACCCCCGGCTTCGAGTCGCTGCTCCATCATCTCGAGCCCTGCGGTGTCGGCAATCCATCGCCCATGCTCCTCACGCGCGGAGTGCGGCTCGCCGCGCCGCCACGGACGGTGGGCCAGGGTGGGCTCAAGCTCCGACTGCAGACCGACGACGCCCCGCTCGAAGCGCTCGGCTGGTCGCTCGGTCACCGCATCGGCGAGATCGACGTCAGCCGGCCGCTGGACATCGCCTTCCGCCTGGAGCGCGACGAGTATCAGGGCGTGTCGAAGTTGCAGGCCAAGCTGGCCGACTTCCGCACCTGAGCCGTGCGCATCGTCGCCGGTCGATGGCGTGGCAGGGCGATCTCTGCGCCCGTCGGTCGGCAGGTGCGCCCGACGGCCGACCGAGTGCGCGAGGCGTGGATGAGCATCGTCGGCCCCCTCCTGCCCGAGGCTCGAGTGCTCGATCTGTGCGCGGGCTCGGGTGCGCTGGGGATCGAAGCGGTGTCGCGGGGCGCGGCCTCCGCAGACCTGGTCGAGATCGCGCCACAGAGCCTGCGCGCCATCCAGCACAACGTCGAGCTACTCGGCGCTGGCGACACGATTCGCCTGCACCGCAAGGACGCGATTCGCTTCATCGCCGACCTGGACGCAGGAGCCTACGACATCGCCTTTGCCGACCCGCCGTACGACCTCGGCATGGCGTCGGCGATCGCCGAGCGGTGGCTCGCCGTCCCCTTCGCCTCGGTGCTCGGCATCGAGCACCGCCGCGACGAGACGGTGCCGGGCGATGGGGACACACGCCGGTATGGCCAGACCGCGATCACCTTCTATCGTCGCGACTGAAGATCGCCACGCGCCGCGATTGCCTTTTTCTCCACCGAAGTCGATCCTTCCCGACGTGCCGAACTCGAGAATCGCCATCTACGCCGGAAGCTTCGACCCGATCACGCGCGGGCATGAGGATCTCATGCACCGCAGTCTGGAGTACGTCGATCGGCTCATCGTCGCGGTCGCGAAGAACTCGTCCAAGCAGCCGCTCTTCACGATCGAGGAGCGTGTGGACCTGATTCGAGCCGCGCTCGAGGACGAGCCGCGGATCGAGGTGAAATCTTTCGGCGGGCTGCTCGTGGACTTCGCGCGCGAATGCGGCGCCAGCCTGCTGATCCGTGGTCTGCGGGCCGTGAGCGACTTCGAGTACGAGTATCAGATGGCCCTCATGAACCGGCACCTCTCGCCGCGTCTCGAGACCGTGTTCATGGTTCCGTCGCTCGACACCACCTACATAAGCGCCAGCCTCGTGCGCGAAGTCGCGCGATACGGCGGCGAGGTGAGTGACCTGGTGCATCCTCGCGTCGCCGAAGCGCTCCGCACGAAGACTCTGGCGCAGTGAGCTTCGTCGACACCATCCGGACCCGCGCCGCGGCCCAGCGGCGTCGGATCGCGCTGCCCGAGGCCGACGACCCCCGCACGCTGGACGCCGCCCGCGCCCTCAGGGAGGCGAACGTCGTCGAGCCCGTGCTGATCGGCGCTCCCCGCGCGGGGCTTCCGTGCGAGGCCATCGACCCTTCGGCCGGCGGGCTCGCGGATCGGGTCGCGGCGGAGCTGTTCGCCATCCGCGGTCCCAAGGGGATGACCGAGGCCGAGGCCGCGGTGCATGCCCGCTCGCCGCTGATGGTCGCCGATGCGCTGGTGCGCTGGGGGCGCGTGGATGGCTGCGTGGCGGGCGCCGTGCACACCACGGGCGAGGTGCTGCGCGCCGCACTCTGGCTCGTCGGGCCGGCGGAAGGCGTGGCGACAGTGTCGAGCGCGTTCTACATGGACGTCGCACCCTTCCGGTCCGACGAGACCGAGGTACTCACCTTCGCGGACTGCGCGGTCGTACGCTATCCTACGGCACCGCAGCTCGCCGACATCGCGATCGCTGCCGCCGTCGACCGGCGGCGGATCGTGGGCGACGAGCCACGCGTCGCCTTGCTCTCGTTCAGCACGCGGGGCAGCAGTAGTGGCACTACCGTTGACCTCGTGCGCGACGCGCTTGCCCTGACCCGGCAAAAAGCGCCCGAGCTCGCCGTGGACGGAGAATTGCAAGGGGACGCAGCGCTCGTGGCGGAGGTGGCGGCAAGGAAGGCGCCAGACAGCTCCGTTGGCGGCAGGGCGAATGTGTTGGTCTTCCCTTCGCTCGATGCAGGGAACATCGCGTATAAGTTGGTGCAGCGGCTGGCAAAGGCGCGTGCGATCGGGCCCATCCTTCAGGGAATGCGCCGTCCGTGCAACGATCTCTCGCGAGGAGCCTCCGCTGACGACATCTTCAATGTGGCCGCCATCACCGCGCTGCAAGCGGGCGAGCCGGCAGCCCTCGCACTGAACGGGATCCGCCAGGAGACTAGCACATGAGCTTCACGATCAAGAAGGAAGGAGAGATCGTCGTGGTGGATGTGGAAGGTCAGCTCATCGTCGGCAATCGACAGGAGCTGAAGCAGAAGGTGCTCGACGAGCTGGAGCGGGGTGAGAAGAAGTTTCTCATCGACTTCGCCCAGACTGGCTACATCGACAGCTCCGGGCTCGGCGTCCTGGTTTCGCTCTCCAAGAAGATCCGCGAGCAGGGCGGAGAGCTGCGGCTGGCGAACCTCAACGATGACTTGAAGACCCTGTTCGAGCTCACCAAGCTCGACACGCTGTTCCAGATCTCGGATACGCGCGACCGCGCACTCGCGAGCTTCTGATTCTTCGCGCGGGCCCGTCCCCGGACGGGCCGCGCATCCGTCGCCACTGGCGCGACGCACCTCACCCTGCGCCGCCCCCGCCCCATCCATGGCCGCGTCCCCCCCGTCCGACG
>DATEOG010000273.1:0-3453 GCA_035274345.1 Gemmatimonadaceae bacterium | reverse complement strand
TGGCCGCGTCACGACGCGTCCCGTCGCCACGCCGAACGCGGCGAGTCCGCCGGGCCCGCTCTCGATCGCCGCGCGCTGGAACAGCCCCCGCGCCATCGGCGATGCGGTAAGCAAGTAGACGGACATCGCTCCTGCCGACTGACCCGCCACCATCACCCGCTGCGGATCGCCACCGAAGTTGGCGATGTTCTGCCGCACCCACTCGAGCGCGGCCACCTGATCGAGCAGACCATAGTTCCCCGACGAGCCGGTCTCCGCCGTCAACTCCGGATGCGCGAGGAAGCCGAGTGCGCCGACGCGGTAGTTCATGTTCACGACGACGAGCCCCTTCTCGGCGAGCGGCGCTCCATCGTACACCGGCACGTCGCCCGACCCGCTCGAGAAACCGCCGCCGTAGACGTAGACCAGCACGGGCCGCCGCTCGTTCGAGCGGGACGCCGTCCACACGTTGAGAAACAGGCAGTTCTCGCTCACGGGGCCGAGGAGGAGAAACTCCGACGTCCACGGGCCGAATGGCGTGTTCGGTCCCTGCATGCACGACGGCCCGAACTCCTCGGCCGAACGCACGTTCTGCCATCCGATTGGAGGTGCAGGCGCTCGCCAGCGCCGCTCGCCGACCGGCGGCGCGGCGTAGGGGATGCCGAGATAGGCGCGCACGCCGGGACGGGAACCCTCGATGCCGCGCAGGTATCCGACGGTCGTGCGGATGGACGCGTTGGTCTTCACGACCGCGCCCCCTCCCGCGGTGGAGCCGCTCCCGCCGCCGCCGCTCGCGCAGCCGGAGCCGACGTAGAGGACGAGCAGTGCGCCGATCGTCCGGCGGGCGAGGCGTGACGGTGTGGGCATCACGGTGCGGTGTAGTCGGAGTGAGTGCAGCGAATGGTCGGCATCGGCCGCGAATCGTCCAGGCGACAGGCAATGATGCGCTCCGGCGCGGCACAGCGCGAAGCCCCGAGCGCACGGACCCCGCTCATCGCTGCCCCGTCGCCGCCGGCGCGGCGGCCACGAACGCATCGGAATTCACCGCGTCGGCGATGATGCGATCGGCGTCTTCCTGCAGCAGCAGACGCTCGCGCACGAGCTGCCGCGCCGACCGTCGCACGCGGTCGACGTACGCCGCATGGCTTCCGTAGCGCTCCTCGAGCGAGGGCCGCGCATCCCCGTTGGCGATGCGCTCTGCCCGCTCGGCAGCGAACGGGATGAATCCCCCGCTGAACCCGCACTGCTGCCCACGCGAGAAGCCGGTCGCGGTCACGTTCCAGCCGAGATACGTGCCGAGCGGGTTCGCCACGAGTGGCGACTTGATCCCCGCCAGCTCGTTGCCGTCTCGATCGACCTGCGGCACGAAGGTGGGCACCACGCGGCGCACCACCGGCGGCGTCACGATGGCGCCGCGCATGTCGTTGGCGTCGAACGCCGGACCGAAATCGTAGTCGAGAATCGGCAGCAGCATCCCCGCCGGCGACGCTGCCCGCTGCAGGCCGTCCACGCGGGCTATGCGTGGAAAGCGCGCCACCACGGAGTCGAGTGGCACGAGCGTGCCGTCGGCCACGCGGGGATACCGGCTCGGCGGCGGCGCTGTGCCGCCACGCACCCACGCCACCAGCGCGCCGAGCAGCGCGCGCTCGTGATCCGCCTCGGGCGCGGGGTTGTCGGGCAGCGCGCACACGGCGCGGCTTCGCGGCGGACGACGCGTGAACGCGCCGTTGCCGCCACCGTGCGTCGTCGACGGGAAGTAGTAGCGCCGCACGTTCGACGGCAGCGGGATGTCGCGCCCGCTCGTGCCGACGAGGTTCAGAGACTCGCGCAGTCCCCAGAACTCCGCGGAGCCGAGCGTCTCGAACACCTTTGGGCAGGTGCGCGTCGCCCGACACCGGTCGAGCATGCTCGCCGGTCGGCGTCCGCGCAGCGTATCGGCGTATCGCTCCCACCACACCACACCGTCGCTGCCGGGCTGGTAGAGCATCGCCGCCGCGCCGGGCAGCGCGAACCGGAAGTTCAGCGGATTCTGTCGCGCCGCGATGTGCGGGTTCGACGCGTCCCACACGATGCGTCCGCGCGTCCCGGAGTCGTCCTCGTTGAACCCGTAGTGGATGAACGTCTTCTGCGAGTTTCCCGACTGCGATTGCCCGGTCGCGACCACCGTGCGGATCGTGCCGGCGATCGGGTTGGCGGTCCCCGCGCCGTCGCGCGCCTCGTAGCGGAAGAAGGAGCCGACGTCGCGGAACGCGGCGAGTCCGAGGAGCAGCACGAGCGGATCGCGTGCCGTGTAGACGAGCTGGTACAGCAGCGCCGGATCGGCGCCATGCCTGAGGCAGACCTTCGTCGAGTCGCGCGTTCCGGGAAACGGCGCGCTCGCACAGTCGCCCCATGCCCAGTCCTCGCTCGCGATCTGTCGGACGCCGCTCGCCTCACCCGTCATCGACTCCGCGGCGCGCGTCTCCAGCCGCGCGTCACGCGTGTCTAGCGTGGCCGGCACATATGCGCCGAGTCCGAGCGCGTTGATGCTGTAGAAGCCGGCGTTCCGGAGCGAGAGCGTGTTCGTGCCCGGTGTGAGATCGCTCCACCTGATCAACACGGGTCCCGTGATCGGCGAGCCGTCGGCGTTGCGCGCCACGGGGACGCGCACCGTCTCCATCACGTTGCGCTCGGCCGGACCGCTCACCGGCACGACGTCGCCCTGCCATCCGCTCCACAGCACGGTGTAGCCCTCGCGGAACAGAAAGCCATCCCCCGCTCCTTCGAAATCACACGCCGTGCCTTGCGTCGCGCACGCGCGGTTGAACGTCGGCAGCAGCAGCTTGTTGCCGCGGTTCACCATGTCGTGCAGCAGCACGCCGTTCCCCTTGGAGGGGTCCATCGGGCGCAGCAGCGTGAACGTCGCCACGTACTCCACCATGCCACGCGCGTTGCGCGGTGCGAGCGCGATGTCGTTGATCAGCGCGTTGCGCCGATCCCGCGGGTCCACCTCGCCGTACGCTCGCCCGACGATCTTCTCGTATGCGCCCACGGCGCCGAACGCGCGTCCGTCGTACGCCGGACCGCGCCAGACGATCTCGATCCGGACGATCCGCGCGCTCGCCTCGCGCGCGCCAATGAGGAAGAGCGCGCAGGCAATACCCAGCATTCGCCTCACACCGCTACCACTCATGACTCACCACTCATGACTCATCACGCATCACTCACCACTCATTCGGGAATCTCCATGCTCAGCAGCGCCGAGCTGAGCGACTTGCCATGCGCATCGAGCGCCAGCGACCGCGTCACGCCACCGCCCAGCGCCCCCTCCATCACGAAGTTCAGCGCGCCGAGCCGCGGCAGCTCGTAGCGCGTCACCTCGCCGCGCACGATCCCGGCGAAGTGCTCGCGCACACGCTCGGCCGTCACGTACCGCACGAGCAGCGGATAGTCCGCCGACTGGTACGCGATGAGCGAGACGTTCGACGTATCGCC
>DATEOG010000272.1:0-2062 GCA_035274345.1 Gemmatimonadaceae bacterium | reverse complement strand
GTCGTGCGGTACATGCGAAACCGTCGTGCCTATCCCGCGATCGCGCTCACGACGGATACGTCGCTGCTCACCGCGGCCGGCAATGACCTCGGCTTCGAGCAGGTGTTCGCGCGGCAGGTGGAGGCGCTCGCGCGTCCAGGGGACCTGCTCGTGATCCACTCGACGAGCGGAAACTCGCCCAACGTACTGCGTGCGGCGGAAGCGGCGAAGTCGCGCGGCGTCGCGGTGCTGGCCTTTAGCGCGAGAGATGGCGGCGAGCTACGCGCGATAGCCGATCACAGCGTCGTCATCCCGACGACGCGAACCGATCGCGCGCAGGAGCTGCATATGTGCATCGAGCACATCATCTGCGATCTGGTGGAGACGACGCTGTGAGCGTCGGGCACGGGGCGCACCACGATGGGTGCGCCGCACATGCACCCCTCAGGCGGGGAGGCTCTCCCAGCGCTCGAAGCAACGCCAGCCGTACTCGCGTGCAGCGCGAGTCTGATCCCAGAATCCGAAGCAATCCTTCCAGCCGAGCTCGCGGGCTCGCCAGGCACAGCACCAGGTGAACGCGAAGCGGTGCGTCGCGCCCCCCGCGCTGACCGTGAGCTCTCCAACGAAATCGGAGCATCCCGAGCGCGCCGACAGCTCGATGCGCTCGATCCGCAGGTCCGGATGCGAGTGGAAGAGCTGTGTGAGCACCCGCTCGACCTTCACTCGCGGCGCGTAGCCGTTGAGCGCGAGCCGACTGGTGGATCCGCCCTGCAGGTACTCGAGGACCTCGCGCTTGAGCTCCGGATGGGCGGCGGCGACTTCGAGATACGGGAGCAGCTCGGGCATCGGCGAATTGGTCGCTGGTGGACAACCAATATCGCTACAAACGTTTCCGAAGTGAAGCTGTAGCTTTGGTTTCGCCCGCGCCCGCTTTCCGCCTCCCTCTCGATTCGACGTGAGCGCCCCACTGCACCCCACCGACAGCGTGCTGGAGATCGCCGGGAGCCTCGAGGCCGCCGGCTTCGAGGCGTGGTGCGTCGGTGGGGCCATCCGCGACGCGCTGCTGGGGGGCGCGCCGCTGGACTGGGATCTCGCGACACCCGCGTCCCCAGAGCAGGTGCGGACGGTTTTCGGGCGCCGACGGACGATTCCCGTGGGGATCGAGTTCGGCACGGTGAGCGTGCTGGACGAGGACGGGGTGCATCACGAGATCACCACCTTCCGCCGCGACGTCCAGACGGACGGACGACATGCCGTGGTCGAGTTCGGCGCCAGCCTCGACGAGGACCTGGCTCGCCGCGACTTCACGATCAACGCGATCGCGTTTCGGCCGAAGACGGGCGAACTGCGAGATCCCTTCGGAGGACGCGACGACATCGAGCGGCGCCTCGTGCGCGCGGTGGGCGACGCCGAGCAGCGCATGCGCGAGGATCGGCTGCGCGCCCTGCGTGCGATCCGCTTCGCGAGCCGCTACGGCTTTGCCATCGAGCCGGGAACGCTGGCGGCCATCCGAGGTTCCGCACCGCACCTGACGCGACTCTCGCACGAGCGCGTGCAGCAGGAGATGGTGAAGACGATGGAGCAGGTGCGCCGCCCGTCTCACGCGCTTCGCATGTGGCGCGACCTCGGGGCGCTCGGCGTGCTGGTGCCTGCACTGAACGGGCTCGACGACGTCGCGCTCGCCACGCTGGACGAGCTGCCAAGGGCGGAAGAGGGGCGAATGATCCGCCCCCAGCGGACGCTGAACCGTATCGGTGCTCTCTTCCTCGACGTGCCTGCGGCTGAAGTGCGGCGCACGCTGACGGCACTCCGCTTCTCCAAGCACGAAACACACTGGGCGGTCGCGCTCGTGGAGCGATGGCAGTCGGTCGGCGCGGAGATGAGCGCTTCGCTGAGGGCGGGGGCGCCGGAGCTCCCGCAGGTGCGTCGATGGCTGGCGCGTGTCGGCCGGATGTACGCCGGTGCGTTCCTGCGCGTCGCCCTCGCACGTTGGTCGGCGCTGGCGCGGTCGGGCGAGCCGACGCCGGACGCGGCAGCGGTGCGTTCCCTGCACAGGGCGATGCGCCGGAGTCTCTTCGACGAT
>DATEOG010000271.1:0-7266 GCA_035274345.1 Gemmatimonadaceae bacterium | reverse complement strand
CTCACGCGGAGCGGCACGCTGGAGGACGTCGTGCTCACCGAGCTGGCGCACGTGTTCCGGATGCGCCGCCCGCGGGCCGAGTCGATGGTGGAGTCGATCCACTGGCACGACTGGTCGAGTGATCCGATGGTGCGCGGTGCCTACAGCTACGTGGGGGTCGGCGGTGTTTCGGCGCCGCGGACGCTCGCGCGCTCGGTGGCGGGACGCGTCTTCATGGCCGGCGAGGCGACGGACGCGGACAGCGGCGGAACGGTGGAGGGAGCGTTGGCCAGTGGCGAGCGCGCCGCGCGGGCGGTGATACGTGCGCTCGCGGTGTGACGTCAGCGCGGTTTCTTGCCGCCCTTTTTCTTCTTCGCGCGGCGCGCAACGGCGACGGCGCCCTCGGCCCACGGTCGAAGCGCTTCCGGATCCTCGAGCAGATCCTCGGGAAGCTGGTAGTACTGCATCGTCGCGCTCCCCTCGCCGAACGGCTGGAACGGTCCGAGACCGCGCTGCTCGAAGTCGGGACGCGTCTCGTCGTCCACCTTGAGATACAGGACGTCGTCGTCGATCAGCGCGAAGAACAGCTCGTCGGCGTACAGGCCGACGCCGCCGAACATTCGCTTCGCGCGCACGCCAGGCAGCACGCGGCGCAGCTGGTCGAGCACGAAGGTCTGGTAGCCGGGGCTGACCGCCATCAGTGTCTCCCGTCTGAGGAAGAAGCGCCAAGCAGGGTCCCAACCGTCTCCACGCGATACCCTCGTGCGTGCAGGCTGTCCACCAGCGGACCGATCGCCTCGCGAGACGTGCGCCGGCTCGCGTACCACGGGTGCAGGATGATGATCGAGCCCGGTCGCACGCGATCCAGCACGTGTCGCACGATCCCCGCCGACGATTCAGCGACGTCGCGGTACGAATCCGGCTCGATGCTCCACATCACCGTCGTCCGCCCCGTCGCCGCGAGATATCGCGGCAGGCCGACGAGCTTGTAGCCGAACGGAGGCCGGAACCATACGGGCCCGCGCTGGCCCGCGGCACGAAGCAGCGAATCGGTGCGCTCCACCTCGTCGCGCACACGGCTCGGCGTGACGAGGATCATGCGGCCGTGCGTGTAGGAGTGATTGGCGAGCTCGTGCCCCGCGGCAACGAGCTTCGCACCGGCTTGGGGCGCCGCCGCCAGTTCGCGTCCCGTGAGAAAGAAGGTGGCGTGCGCGCCGTGCGCGCGTAGAACCCCGATGAGCGAATCGACCACTGGCTCGACGGGGCCGTCGTCCAGTGTGAGCGCCACGATTCGCTCGCGCGGGTGTGCCTCGGCGACGAGGGTTCCGAACAGCTGGAAGGTGCGGGAGCGCGCGACGCTTCTGACGCCGGCGAGTACGAGCAGTACGAGGACCGGCAGCGTGACGACCAGCACGACGCGAGTCGGCGCCTTCACGGACGCCCGCACGGCGGAGCCAAGATCGTATCGGTCCCGGCGCTACGCGGCCACCGCCGCCGCGGCGCTCGGCACGCTCGGCCGCACTCGATACGCCAGCCAGAGCATGATGCCGCTGATGATCACATGCGGTATGTTGAGCCCCAAGTTTTCGCCAAGCGGCTTCGACTGCAGCACGCCGGTGACTAGGTAGATGATCGCGTCGTATGCGTAGTACCAGCCGAACGCAGTGAGCGCGAGGCGTGACGCGCGTGCGGAGTGCAGTGCGGCGATCAAGAAGAGGATCGCGCTCAGCCCGTGCGTCACGTCGTCGAGCAGGCTGATGGTGTACAGCCCGAGCAGCGTGTGCGAGCCAGGGTCCATCGCCATGCCGGCGTGGTGGACGTGCGGCTGCGCATTGAGACCGGGGATGTAGCCGAGGGCGACGACGACCGCGAAGAAGATCGAGAAAACGAACGCGCCGACCCGAACGATTTTATCTGATGGCATTGAGGAGCTCCCGGAAGAAACAGCGACGCTCGACGGCGAACCTGCCAAGGCCGACACCGCGACCGACGATGGTACGACGCGTAGCCCGGCTGGGGAAGCGGGTCGCCCTCGTGATCGCCGGCCTCCTGGCGTTCGGGGTGGTGGTGAGCGCGATTGCCTGCTGGCGCACGCCCCCGGTCGCCGTGGGCTCCATCCCCGACTCCAGCGTTCGGATCGACGAAGTGACGCGCCTGCACCCCGTGACGATGGCGCGTGTCGTCACGCCGCGCACGATGATGGACATCGTGAACGCCGTGAAGGCAACGCCTGGTCCGATCGCCATCGGGGGCGGTCGCTACAGCATGGGTGGACAGACGGCGACCCCCGACGGCCTCCAGCTCGACATGCGGCAGTACCGCGGCGTCGTCTCGCTCGACACTGCTGCGCGCACGATCACCGTGCGCTCCGGGACACGCTGGCGCGAGGTGCAGGAGGCGCTCGACAAGGTCGGCCTCGCGGTGAAGATCATGCAGACCTACAACACCTTCACCGTCGGCGGGGCGCTGTCGGTGAACGCGCACGGGCGGTACATCGGCCAGGGGCCGCTCGTGCGCTCCGTGCGCGACGTCACGCTCGTGCTCGCGGACGGCAGCGTCGTCACCGCCAGCCCGACGGTTCGCCCCGAGCTGTTCTACGGCGCCGTGGGCGGCTACGGGGCGCTCGGCGTGATCGCGCACGTGACGCTCGACGTCGCCGAGAACACACGCGTACGGCGCGACGACGAGAAGCTCACGGTGGCGTCGTATCTCGACTACTTCCGGAAGAACGTGCGGGACGACAGCACCGTCGTCTTCCACAACGCCGACATCTATCCACCGGCGTACGAGAACCTGCACGCCGTGTCGTACCGCAAGACGACGCTGCCAGTGACGATCCCCGATCGGATGCTTCCGGCCGATCAGCACGCGTGGAGCCACCGCACGGCGTACGAGATGATCACCGACTGGCCCAAGGGCAAGTGGATGCGCGAGCATGTCATCGACCCGGTGATCTTCCGCGGGAATCCCGTGGAGTGGCGGAATTACGAAGCCAGCTACGACGTGAGCGAGCTGGAGCCGAGCTCACGGACATGGGACACGTACGTGCTGCAGGAGTACTTCGTTCCCGTCGACAGCATCATGACGTTCATGACCCGGATGCGCCACGTGCTGCAGGAGCACGAGGTGAACGCGGTGAACGTCTCGATCCGGCACGCGCTGCCAGACCCGGGAACGTACCTCGCGTGGGCGCCGAACGAAGTGTTCGCGTTCGTCCTCTACTACAAGCAGCGCACCGATCCCGACTCGCGGCGTGCGGTGGCGAAATGGACGCGCGAGCTGATCGACGCGGCGGTCGCGAGCGGAGGACGCTACTACCTGCCCTACCAACCCGTCGCGACGCGTGCACAGTTCACGGCGGCGTACCCGCGCTCGGCCGAGCTGTTCGCGGTGAAGCAGCGCGTCGATTCGACGGACAAGTTCACCAACGCGCTGTGGGATCTGTACCGGCCGGCGCCCGGCGGAGAGATGCCCGCGATGACGGCGCAGCGGCTCGCGGCGAACCTGCCGGCCGAAGTGCGCATCGCGCTCGACAGCGTGAAGGGCTATTCGCGCAAGGAAGCAAGCGCGTACCTGACGCACCCCGAGTGGGACCTCGTGTACGGCAGCGAGGCGTACGCACGCTGGCTGGAGGAGGCGAAGCGGCCGAGCGGGTTTCCGTACCTGGGGTCCGTCGGGACGTTCTGGCGCTCGTACGGCGGCACCTACGACGCCGCCAAGGATCGGTACGGCGTCGACCTGGGCACGCACGTGATGCTCAACGTGATCGGCGTGAGCACGGCGATCGAGTACGGCCTCAAGGGTCTCTACGAGAACACGTTGGGCCGGTTGACCGAATGGAACATGCCGGCCGGCGGCACGGCCGAGGACAGGTACTCGGCAAAAGTGGCACGCGACTACGCGAAGCTCATCTCGACCAGGGGCTGGTACGAGTTCTCCTTCATGCACGCCTTCAAGGGACTCTGGACCGACGTGCCCCTCACGGGACCGGGCTTCCTGCGCAAGTGGGAGCGGCGTGGTGCGCTGAGCGCGGAGTATCTCGTGAAGGCTGCGTACGCGTCGCTCATCGGCGCGGGAACGGCGGCGGGTTACACCCCGGACGAGCTCACGCGGTACGTGGTGGCCGTCGGGTGGAGCGAGCCGCTGGATGCGTCGATCGGCGGGAATGCCCACTTCACGCGTGTGCGTGATCTCGGCCGCGGCTACTCGCTGCTGTCGGTGGGACGGTACGATCCGTATCGCGACGCGCTGCTCGCACTTTCGGACCACGCCGACTGCGTGCGGATCGCGGAGATCAACGGGTCGGAAGTGGTGACGATCGCCGGCACGGCGCCCGCCACGTGGCGTACACCGGCACGGACGTCGGTGGTCGTGGCATACCACCAGCCCGACGATCCGGCGCGGACGCGGATGTTGCTCCGCGTGCAGGTTCGCGACCTGCTCGACGTGCTGCGGAGTCTTCGGTCAGGAAAGCAGTTCGTGGTCGAGCATGTGTACGACTACTGAGAAACGGTGAGTTGGGTCGTGGGTTGATGAGCATCCGCCTCGGCAGCTTCCCGAGGCTGTTTCCAACCAACCGACGATCCAACCAACAAACTCACCAGCTCGTCCGGCGCTCAACGCACCCCTTCCATCGCCGTATGCGCCCGCGCGATGCGCGGGACTTCCCACACCCTCGGCTCCGAGAAAGAGCTGTCGGGAGGATTCTCCACCGCCTCGACGAGCGCGGCGACCATCTGCGTTCGCGTGACGAGACCGAGCCGCAGCGCGCCCTCACGCGTCGGCGGCAGCGCGCGGCCGAGTGCGTAGAGCGGCGTGAGCAGGTAGGGCCAGCGGTGTCCCGGCCCGAGCACGTACCAGGGCCGCAGGATCGTCGCCGCGAGCCACGACGTCGCGCATGCTTCGCCGATGCGCGCTTCGACCGCCGTACGCGCCGCGATATACGCGTGCATCACGGGCGCCGGATGCGCGACGCTCACGTACACGAGATGCCTCACGTTTGCTTCCACCGAGGCGTTCACCGCCGCGAGACCCGATGGCAGGTCGACGCGCGCGAACTCCGCGACCTGCCCCGGCCCCGGATGCGGCGTGCCGACGAGCTGTACGAACGTGTCGGCCGGCGGGACCTCGTCGGCGTACGACTCGGCGTCGAGGGCGTTGCCGAACACGGGACCGACTCCAGGCGGGAGCAATGGCGCGGACGCTGGACGGACGAGCGCGCGCACCTTGTGTCCGCGCGTCACGAGCGCGTCGAGCAATGCCAGCCCGATGTAGCCGGTACCGCCGGTGACGAAGACGTGTCGAGGCATCATTTGAAGGACGATTCGCGCGCGATGCCTTTTCACTTTCACATGGCCCACAAGCGACGAGCGGCGGGGGCCACGTGGCCACCCGCCGCTCGCCCAACGCTTTTCCGTGAGCTATCTGGCGCTGGCCGTCTCCAGGCTCGCGAGCGGGCGACGCACGGATGCCCACGCACTCTGAAGCTGCGACGACACGCGCACGGCCTGCATCGCCGTATCGACGCGGCGCGCGGCGGCGGCGAGCGCGCGGCCCGCAATCACCGCGGCGTCAGGGTTGCCGCCACTGCGCACGATCTGCTCGTGGATCGACGCGTTGTCGGCGAACGCCGAGAGCGCGTACCAGAGCTCGATGTCGCCCTGCGAATAGCTGCGCGACGGGTTCAGCCGACCGATGCTCGAGCTTCCGAGCTCGCTCCGCCAACGCGCAACGAGCTCCTGCGCGTTGCGACGCAGCGTTGACGCATCATCGGCCGAGATCGAGGATCCGGTGGCGGCGCCCACGGCCAGGTTCAGCCCGAGCGCGCGCGCAGTGCGCCCGTCGAGATTTCCGGTGCCGCTCAGACGTTGATCGAACTGGAAGTCGAACAACGCGCGGCGCGTCGCGTCGTCGAGCACGCCGTTCACTCGACCGCGATAGTAGCTCCGCTGCGCGAGCGCGGTCTGCGCAGCGCGGATGCGCTCCGGTGCCGTGTAGATAGTCGACGCCTCACCACCGCGCAGACGAGACCGTCCACGCACCGTCACTGCGCGCTCCAGCTCGACCGCAAGCGCCGTCCCCGCGGGGACATTCACGTCGCGACCCTCAGAGAGCATGCTGCCGAGGGCGGCGAAGATATTGTTCGGGCTGCGACTCGCTCCGGCGCCGGCGATCGCCGCACCGATGCCGCCGCGCCCGCCGACCAGTACCACGCGCGCGTTGGCATCCTGCTCGATCTGACGCCGCTCCACTGAATCGGTGCTCGTCAGCTTACCCGAGATCGGCAGCACGCTGCCGTCGGCAAGCGTGATCCGATCGAACACCACCTCGATCACACCCGACTGCTGGCGCGTTGCTGGGCGCGCGACGCTCACCACGCCGCGAATCCTGCTGCCCTCGGGGATGACCGAGTACTCATCCAAACCCACGGTCTCACTCACCGTGGTCTCGAACGTCTGCCCCGTCTGCGCCGAGGCGGACTGCAAGGGTGTCGTCGTGCGGACGAGGATCACGCTGCCGGCCGGCAGCACCAGGCGGCCCTGCGCCGCCACCGGGGTCGCCGCGATCGCGAGGGCGAGCGCGGCCCCCATCGCCGCGCGCCCGTGTCTTACGAAGTTGGAATGCATCGTCGCCTCCTGTTGGGTCCGACTTGGACCATCGTCCGATAAACAGTCAAGACTCGTACCGATCCAGCGGACTGGAGCGGGTCCGCGCGCCCTTACCGAACCCGTGCGTCGCGCGTTAGCGTAGCAACGACCGCAGTCACTGCTACCGCCCTGGAGAATTCATGAAGACGCTGCTCTGGTCCTCGCTCGCTTCTCTTCTCGTTGCCTCGACCATGTCCGCGCAGACCCGCTCCATCGCCGAGCGACTCGGGCACCCGCGCGACGCCAAGATGGTGATCCTCCATGCCGACGATCTCGGCGTCGCGCACTCGGAGAACGCGGCGAGCTTCGATGCGCTCCTCAAGGGCGGCGTCAACTCGGCGAGCATCATGATGCCGACGCCGTGGGTCACCGAGGTGGCGGCGTTCTCGAAGGCGAACCCCAACGCCGACCTCGGACTGCACCTCGTCATGACGAGCGAGTGGGACACCTTCCGCTGGGGGGGCCTGGCCCCGAACGACAAGACGCCGAGTCTGCACGATGCCGACGGTACGATGCCGCGCGAGGTCCAGACTGTGGCGACACGCGCGAAGCTCGACGAGGTCGAGCGCGAGCTGCGTGCGCAGATCGACCGCGCCTACGCGATCGGCCTCAAGCCGACGCACGTGGACAGCCACATGGG
>DATEOG010000270.1:0-12418 GCA_035274345.1 Gemmatimonadaceae bacterium | reverse complement strand
TCAACCGGCTGAACGCCGACCCCAGGCAGCCGTCATCCCGAGCGAAGCGCGCAGCGCGAAGTCGAGGGATCTGCACGTTCTCGTGAGGGTGCAGATCCCTCGACTCGCTACGCTCGCTCGGGATGACATCAGGGTGCAGATCCCTCGACTCGCTGCGCTCGCTCGGGATGACATCAGGGTGCAGATTCCTCGACTCGCTCCGCTCGCTCGGGATGACATCAGGGTGCAGATTCCTCGACTCGCTGCGCTCGCTCGGAATGACAATGGGAGCTGCTCCGCGGCCTCCGCGTCAATCTGTCGCCGTTGCAGTTCTCCGCACGACGTTACGTCCCCGGCGATGCACCGCCCTGGAGCACCCGCCGGAGCTCGGCGCGCTTGAAGAACTCAGCCCATCCGATGGCGTCGCTGTCGTGCTTCGAGTCGCGAATGCGCGGATCGGCGCCGGCCGCGAGCAACGCGCGCGCGGTGTCGAGATCGTCCGAGAAGGCCGTGAGATGGAGCGGAGTGACCTCGGCGTCCCAGTGCATCCATCGCGCGTTCGGGTCGGCGCCCTGATCGAGCAGCCACCGCACCGCCGGCGCGTCGCCGCGCTTCGCGAGGATGTGGAGCGCACCGCTTCCGAGCAGCGCGGCGTCGTCGCGCACGAGCTGAGCGGCGGTGTCCCAATCGGCGAGCGCGAGACATGCGACGAGCGGAAGCGGATCGCCGCGCCCAACCAACCGGGGCGTCGCGAGCGTGCGCCGGTGAATGACCTCCATCACGGGCAGGTCCACATCCTTTTCATTGGCGTACACGGCGACGGTCTGACCGCCGTCGTCGACCGAGAAGGGATCCGCTCCGAGCTCGAGAAGCAGTGCCACCATCGCCGGACGGTTACGGAGCACGGCGAACTGCAGCGGCGTACGATGGTTCTCGTTCCGGCTCATTCGCCGCTCGAGCGACGACGGGTCTTCACGAACGATGCGTCGCACCTCGTCGGCGAGGTCGAGCGCGATGGCGCTGAAGATGTGATGCCGCGCGCCGCGGCTGACGAGGAAGTCGGCGATCTCGCGGTGTGCCGCGTCGTCGCAGCCGTCCCACGTGCTCGCCCAGCCGATCACCTCGAGCTCATGGTCGTCGCCTCGGCCGACGACGTCGCCTCCGGCGTCGGCGAGCCGGCGCACGACGTCGAAATGGCCGTGTGCGGCGGCCCAGTGCATCGCGTAGCTCTCGTCGCCGCGCTCGCGCGTGTTCGGGTCCACGCCGCGCCCCAGCAGCAGGTCGACGACGCCGAGCTGTCCCTTCTGCGCGGCTGCGTGGAGCAGGGTCCACTCGTACGGCTTCTCGCGAGCGTGCAACAACGGCGGATTCTCGTCGAGCATGGCGCGCAGCGCGGCGCCGTCGCCCGTGCGCGCGAGCTCGAATGCGCGGCCCTCGATCGTCAGCGACTCGACGTGTGCCTTGAGCGCTCGCCAGCTGGTGAAGCCATGTGTCTTCGCAAGCGCGAACTGCGCGTCGGCGAGCTGCGCGGCGGGGTCCGAGCTTTGGAGCTGGCGCAGCAGGCGCTTGGCCTGCTTGCGGAGCCACTCGAGGTTGGGGGAGTCCGGTAGCGCGAGTGCGCCGGAGGCGGACTCGGGGGTCCGGTCGCTCATCTCACACCTCCATTCCTTTCGAGAGAGCGTGAGCTCTCCCGTGTCGCCCGGCGTCCGCGATGGGGGCGAGGAATAGAAGTCATGTGGACGACTGCTAGGGTGGGTTGAACCCTTCACGCGGACCGTCGGCCGCCCTGGCGGCACGCCCGTAACCTACCCCGGACGGGGCGACGCGAAAGGGAGCCTCCCCCAGGCGGGCTCGATGCGCCAACTTCGCGACCGGCCCGAGGCGGGGGCCGCGCGGTATGTCACCACGCCGGGGCTCGCTCCACTCACGAGAGGCACACGATGCCGACAGCTCGAACCGCGCGCCGATTCACGTGCGCGCTCGCCGTGATGCTGGCCACGCTCGCGCTGTTTCCGGCCGCCGTCCGAGCGCAGGGCGCGCGCAGCCCACGGCCGAACATCCTGTTCATCATGACCGACGACCACGCGGCGCACGCCATCGGCGCGTACGGGTCTCGTGTGAACAAGACCCCGCACCTCGACCGGCTGGCGCGCGAGGGAGCTCGGCTGAACAGCGTCTTCGCCACCAACGCGATCTGCACACCGAGCCGAGCGACCATCCTCACCGGTCAGTACTCGCATCTGAACGGCGTCACGATGTTCAACCGCTTCGACGGAACGCGCATGACCGTCGCGCAGCTGCTGCAGCGGGGCGGTTACTACACGGGCATGATCGGGAAGTGGCACCTCGGCAGCGATCCCGCCGGCTTCGACCGCTGGGAGATTTTCCCGGGGCAGGGCTCGTACTTCGATCCGGTGATGTACACGGCGGCGTCCGAGACGACGTACGTCGGCAAGTACGCCACCGACGTCCTCACGGAGCGCACGCTCGACTTCCTGGACAGGCGTCCGCGGGACAAGCCGTTCTTCCTGATGATGCACCACAAGGCGCCGCACCGGCCGTGGGACCCGGACTCGACGCACGCCGCGCACTTCGCGTCGATGCGCATCCCCGAGCCGCCGACCTTCTGGGATGGCTACGAGACGCGTACCGACGCGCTGCACGAGAACCAGCAGCGCGTCGCGAAGGATCTGACCAATCGCGACCTCAAGCTCGCTCCGTCCGCCGGACTCGACGCCGCGGCGCGCGCTCGCTGGCAGCAGACGAAGCCCGACACGGTCACCATCGCGCGTGATGGGCGGAGCGTCGTGCTCACTGGCGAAGCGCTGGTGCGGTGGAAGTACCAGCGGTACATGCAGGACTACCTCGCCACGGTGCAGTCGGTGGACGAGAGCGTGGGCAAGGTGCTCGACTATCTCGACCGTCACGGCCTCGCCCGGAACACCCTCGTGATCTACACCAGCGACCAGGGGTTCTTCCTCGGTGATCACGGTCTGTTCGACAAGCGGTTCATGTACGAGGAGTCCCTCCGCATGCCCTTCCTCGTGCGCTGGCCGGCGGAGATCAGGGCAGGGACGGTGAGCGACGCGATCGGGCTCAACGTGGACTTCGCGCCGACCTTCCTCGACGTCGCCGGGCTCCCGCCGTCGGCGGAGATGCAGGGGCGCAGCCTGCGCGCCGTGCTCCGCGGACGCACGCCCGCCGGCTGGCGCACGAGCATGTACTACCGCTACTACCACGACCCGGGTGACCACAACACGCGGGCGCATTACGGCGTGCGGACGCGCACGCACAAGCTGATCTATTTCTGGAAGAAGGATCAGTGGGAGCTGTTCGACCTCGTGAACGATCCGTACGAGCTGCACAACCTGTACGGCCAGCCGGGCACCGAGCAGCTCACCGCGACGTTGAAGGCGGAGCTGGCGAAGCTCAAGCGCGAGGTGCGCGACGAGGATCAGCTGGCCGACGTGCAGATTCCGAACGGCGTGGACGGGCCGGTAGCGCGCCTGCGCGGGAAGTGACCAGCGTGATGGACAGGCCTGGGTCAGGCCGGTTGGCGGACGTAGAGCGCCGAAGCGAACGGTTCACGTGACGGAGCCCTCGGTCCTCTGGCGTCGGCTCGACGTTCCGGGGCACGACGCGTGTCGCCTCGTGGAAGAGGCGGACGGCTGGTCGCTGTTCGGGACTGCCGTCTACCGAACCGAGAACGCTCCGGTGCGTCTCGATTACCACGTCGACTGCGACCAATCCTGGTGCACGCGCACCGCGAGGGTGCGTGGCTGGGTCGGCGACGAGACAATCGCGATCGCCATCGCGCGCACGGATGACGGCCGCTGGCTGCTGAACGACGTGGCAGTGCCCGGTCTCGAGGACTGCGTGCATGTCGACTTCGGCTTCACGCCGGCGACCAACCTCGCCCAGCTGCGGCGTGCAGCGCTCGCGATCGGCGAGTCGGCCGACGTGCCGGTCGCGTGGCTGGACGTAGCGCCCGGAACTCTCAGTCGCCTCGAGCAGCGCTACCGTCGCCTGACCGAGACGAGCTACGACTACCAGGCGCCGCGGTTCGAGTATCACGCCGTGCTCGAGGTAACCCCGGCCGGATTCACCCGCAGCTACCCGAAGCTCTGGGCGATCGAGAGCTGAGCTACGCGACGCCGCGGGAGACGACGTCGACACTCGGGCGCGCGCGCCGTCGGAGTTACGTCGCGATGCCTCGTCCTCTGAGCACGCCGAGCATTGGAGCGACGCTCAGCGTGAGGAGAAAGAGTAGATCGTCGCTTTCCAGGAACGCTCGCATTCTCGCCGTCACTTCGGCAGCGAGCGCATCACCGTCCAGGCCTTTCCTGCGCGCCGATGCCATCTCGTCGAGGAAGTGGCGGATGTATCCGGCTTGCCAGTCGATGAGCCCGAGACCCTTTGCCGGCGCGCCATGACCCATGTGCAGCGTGGCGTCCGCGGGCAGCTCTCGCTTGGCGCGCTCGAGATTCGCCAGCCATTCCTCGTAGAAGCCATCCGCAAGATACGAATGCATGTGGCTGTAGATCAGATCGCCGACGAACGCCATTGGTGGACCATCGTCCTCGAGTAGCCACCAGCTGTCGTGCGGAGACTCAGCCGGCCCGACGTCCACCCCGCGCAACGTCACGTCTCCGAGAGTCACGCGCTCGCCGTCTCGTGCGACGCGGTTGGGAAAGGTGCGCGCGGCGGCCCATTCGTTCCCGAACATCGGACGGAGGATCTGCTCCTTTGCCGCATCGTCGCGACGGATGGCGGCGTCGGTGCCGGCCATCGCGACGATCGGAACATTGGTGCCGTCCACCAGCGCACCGACCGCACCGTAGTGGTCCGGGTGGGCGTGTGTGACGATGACCCCGGCGAACGGTTTGCCCAGGCCATTCGCGTGCGCGCGAAGTGCGCGGCCGTCGGACACGCCGAGCGTTGCGTCCACCGCGACGACGCTGTCTGCAGCCTCGATGAGATAGGCGTTGACAGGAAAGAGGCTCGCCTGGAATCGATGAATGGTTGCCGAGGGTCGTGTCATCGAGTGCTCTCCGTTCAGCCCGCGCGAAGCGTGCGAAAGAATGTTCGGACGTCGGCGACGAGCTGCTCGGGACGCTCGAGCGCGGCGAAGTGGCCACCGTGCTCGAACTCCGTCCAGTGCACGATGTTGTTCTCGCGTTCCGCCCAGCGCCGAATGGTGACGTCCTGGGTCAACGAGAGCGCGACACCCGTCGGCACGGTGTTCTTGCGCGTCGGCCGCTTCTCCTTCTCGTGACGCGTCTCGTAGTACAGGTTGGCCGACGATCCGGCCGTTGCGGTGAACCAGTAGATGCTCGCGTTGGTGAGGATGTGCTCCCGGTCGATCGCGTCCTCCGGAAGCTTGGCCGCCGAGTCGGTCCACTCCTTGAACTTCTCGATCATCCAGGCGAGCTGGCCGACGGGGGAGTCGGTGAGCCCATGCGCGAGAGTCTTCGGGCGCGTGCCCTGGATGTGGATGTAGCCCATCATCTCGTCCTGAAAGTGCTTGAAGCGATTCAGGCGTTCGCGCTCCGCGCCCGACATGGTCAGGAGCGCCACCATGATCTGCGGCATCGTCGGGATCTGCACGAGCGCGTTCACGTGAACGCCGATCATGTGCTCGGGATCGATGCGACCCATCTCCGGGGCGATGTTGGAGCCGGCATCGCCGCCCTGCACGCCGTACCGCTGATATCCGAGTCGCCGCATCAGCTCCGTGAACGCGCTGGCCATCCGATGGTGCGTCCAGCCCGACCCGCTGAGCGGACGAGAGAAGCCGTGTCCGGGGATCGACGGGATGACGAGATGAAACGCGTCGCCGGCGCTGCCCCCGTGTGCGCGCGGATCGCTGAGGGGTCCGATCATGTCGACGAACTCGACGAACGAGCCCGGCCACCCGTGGATGAGCATGAGCGGCGTGGCATTCGCCTCCGGAGAACGCACGTGCAGAAAGTGCACGGTCTGCCCGTCGATCACCGTGGTGCACTGCGGATACTCATTGAGCGCCGCCTCGTGCGCCCGCCAGTCGTACTCCGTCCGCCAGTACTCGGCGAGCTCGCGCAGGTATTCGGTCGGCACGCCGCGGCTCCACCCCAGGCCCGGCAGGTCGTCGGCCCATCGCGTACTGGCCAGTCGCCGCTGGAGATCGTCGACAGCCGCGTCGGGAACGGCGATGCGGAACGGCTTCAGGGCGGACTCGGCCATGACGTGCCTCCGAGAGATGTGCGGAATGGAACATTCTGTTCCGCCAGAACCTATCACGGCCCGGGCGCACCTTCAAGATATTGGTCACATGAGAAGCAAATCGTCGAAGCCGTTGAGTGGTCGTATGGCGCAGGCGGAGCGCAACGACGCGACTATCCTCGCCGCGGCGGCGAAGGTGTTCATCGCCGATCCCAAGGCGCCGATCTCGAGGGTCGCGCAGGAGGCCGGTGTTGGAATCAGCGCGCTGTATCACCGCTACAGCAGCAAGGACGCACTGCTTCGACGACTGTGCTCGGATGGCCTCGACCGCTACATCGCGGAAGCGGAAGTCGCCCTGGCGGACGACCGCGATCCGTGGACCGTCTACTTCACCTTCATGCAGCGTATCGTCGACGCGGATACGCATTCGATCGTGCTCCGGCTCGCCGGCACGTTCAAGCCCGGTAAGAAGCTGTTCGATCACGCTGCGAAAGCGCAGGAGCTTAACGTCAAAGTCTTCGAGCGTGCGAAGGCCGCTGGAGTGTTCCGGCCCGACGTCGATGTGGTCGACATCGCGCTGATCTTCGAGCAGATCGCCGCGATTCGAGTCGGGGATCCGGACCGGACACGCGCCCTTCGTCAGCGATATCTGGCACTGGTCTGCGATGGCCTGCGCGCGCACGACGCGAAGCCGCTTCCCGGTCCGGCGCCGACATGGAGCGAGGCGAATGGACGCTGGGGAACCTGACGGTTTCCAGTAGGCGTGTTCTCACCCGCCACTGCTACCGAGGACGCGACGAAGCCATCCTCCGCCTTCGCGGAACTTCTGGCGGAGCGGGGAGCGCGGCGCTACCTCTGTAGCCCCGTCCTCCTGATGGAGCCCCTTCGATGCTTCGCTCGCTTCTCCTCGCCGCCGTGCTCGCCGTGCCATCGCTCGCGAGCGCGCAGACCAGGACGACGAGTCCGGTCCCCGACATTTCCTACCGCAAATACACGCTGCGCAACGGGCTGACGCTGCTGGTCCACGAGGACCACAAGGCGCCCATCGCCGCGGTGAACCTGTGGTATCACGTCGGCTCGAAGAACGAGCGCGTGGGGAAGACGGGATTCGCGCATCTGTTCGAGCACCTCATGTTCAACGGAAGCGAGAACTACAACGACGACTACTTCAAGGCCGTCGAGCCGCTTGGCGCGACGGACCTGAACGGCACGACGAACACCGACCGGACGAACTACTTCCAGAACGTCCCGATCTCGGCACTCGACCGGATCCTCTTCCTCGAGTCGGATCGCATGGGACACCTGCTCGGCGTGATCGATTCGGCGCGGCTCAACGAACAGCGGGGAGTGGTGCAGAACGAGAAGCGGCAGGGAGAGAACGAGCCGTATGGCCGCGTCTTCCTCACGATCACCGAGAACACGTACCCGAAGGGGCACCCGTACTCGTGGTCCGTGATCGGATCGATGGAGGACCTGAGCGCGGCGTCGCTGGACGACGTGAAGGACTGGTTCAGGAACTACTACGGGCCCGCCAACGCGGTGCTGGTGATCGCCGGCGACGTGAACGCCGAGGACGTGCGGAAGCGCGTCGAGCGCTACTTCGGCGACATTCCGTCCGGGCCGCCGATCACGAAGCATCAGACGTGGGTCGCGAAGCTCGAGGGCGAGCACCGTCAGGTGATGCAGGACCGCGTGCCGCAGGCGCGTCTGTACAAGGTCTGGAACATCCCCGAGTGGGGGAATCCGGAACAGACGCATCTCTCGATGGCGTTCGACATCCTCGGCAGCGGCAAGTCGTCACGCCTCTACAAGCGCCTCGTCTATCGGGACCGCATCGCGTCCGACGTCAACGCCTTCACCAGCGAGCGCGAGATTGGGTCACAGCTCTATCTTCTGGCGACGGCGCAGCCGAACGGCGATCTGCAGGCGGTCGAGCGCGCGGTTGACGAGGAGCTTCGCACCTTCCTCGCCAACGGACCCACGCAGGCAGAGCTCGATCGCGTGAAGACGCAGCGGCGCGCGGCGTTCATTCGCGGCATCGAGCGGATCGGCGGCTTCGGAGGCAAGTCCGACATCCTCGCCCGCGGCATGGTCTACCGCGACGACCCCGAAGCGTACAAGGCGATCCAGGCGCAGATCGCGAGCGCGACCGCCGAGGACCTGCGCTCGGCGGTGCGCCGCTGGACCACCGGCGGAAGCTATGCGCTCGAGGTGCATCCGTTCCCGCAGTACGAGTCCGTGGCGAGCACGGTGGACAGGAAGACGCTGCCGGCCGTCGACGCAACGCCGGCGGCACCACTGGCTGCGGCCGAGCGTGGCACGCTGTCGAACGGGATGAAGGTCGTGCTGTCGCGCCGGGCGGCCGTGCCGGTGGTGCAGCTTGGCGCGATCGTCGACGGCGGCTTCGCGGCGGACGATCCCTCGCGCCCCGGCGTGGCCGCAATGACGATGCAGATGATCACCGAAGGCACGACGTCGCGTTCGGCGCTCCAGATCGCCGACGAGCTGGGCGCACTCGGCGTGAACATCGGGGCCGGGTCTGGCCTCGACGTGATGCGGGTGAACATGTCGGCGCTGAAGGACAAGCTCGATCCGGCGCTCGCCATCTACGCCGACGTCCTGCAGCATCCGGCCTTTCCACAGAGCGACCTCGATCGCGTGAAGCAGAACACGCTGGCGAGAATCAAGCAGGAGCAGGTGCAGCCGTACTCGATGGGACTGCGCGTGCTGCCGCTCCTGCTCTACGGCGCCGGACACGCGTATGGCCAGCCGCTGACGGGCAGTGGCAGCGAGGCCTCCGTGCGCGGCATCACGCGGGACGACCTCGTCCGGTTCCACCAGGCGTGGTTCAAGCCGAACCACACCACGCTCGTGGCCGTGGGAGACATCACCCTGCCCGAGCTGACGGCGAAGCTCGAGCAGGCGTTCGCGTCGTGGAAGCCGGGCGACGTGCCGCCGAAGAACGTGGCCACCGTGACCGGCCGCGCCAACCAGCGCGTGTACATCCTCGACCGCCCGGGCGCAGACCAGTCGTACGTCCTCGCCGGGCAGCTCGTCGCGCCGAAGGCGAACCCCGACGAGGTGCCCTTCCAGCTGTTCAACGACGCGTTCGGCGGGGCATTCGTGTCGCGCATCAACATGAACCTGCGTGAGAACAAGCACTGGTCGTACGGGGCGTTCAGCTTCCCGATCGACGCGCGCGGCCAACGGCTCTGGATGGTGATGGCGCCGGTGCAGACGGACAAGACGAAGGAATCGCTCAGCGAGGTCGTAAGTGAGCTCCGTACTGCTGTGGCCGACCGTCCGCTCACGACCGCCGAGATCACCGATGCGAAGGACCGCACGATCAAGACGCTCGCCGGCCGTTGGGAGACGGGCGCGTCCGTCGCGGCGGCGCTCGGCGAGATCGAGACGTACGGGCTGCCGAAGGACTACTACGCGACCTATGCGGATGCGATGCGCAACGCGACCGACGCGCAGGTGAACGACGCGGCGAAAAAGTTCGTGAATCCGGGGCAGATCGTGTGGGTCGTCATCGGTGACCGGGCGAAGATCGAGCCGGGGATCAAATCATTGAATCTTGGCGAGGTGGTTCAGCTCGATGCGGACGGACGGCCGAAAAGCATGACGCCATGAGTTTTGGAAGTTCGGCAGCGCGCCGTGGTGCCAAACGGCGCGGCATCATTGTAGCCGCGAGCGTGGCCTGCGCCGCATCCGACATCGCCGGACCGGTGCGCGACGGCTCGCCCGTGCAGACCGACGCTGTCGTCTACCGACTGCGGCGAATGCCGGGCGCTTATGAGGCGACCGCACTCGCCACCTACGTCAACCGCACGGGCAGCCCGGTTTACTTTCAGCGCTGCCATCCCTCTCTTGACGGTCCGATATTCGGCTACTTCCGCACGGGACCGGACAGCACGCGCTCGCTCTTCACCGACACAGCATGGGGGTGTGTCGGCGGCATGCCGCCGGGAGTGATTCTGCCAGGGGACAGCGTCACTGTCGCTGTGCGCCTCGGTGCATTCGACCAGCCGAGCATGACGCCGCCACTCCGGCCCGAGGAGATCGTCGGTCAGATGCGGATCTGGCTCTCGCTCTGTGCGCGACCCTCCGCCGACTCGGGCGACTGTAAGTCGCTTCCGATCGAGGAGCGACAGTCGAACGCCTTCGAGGTGCGATACTGATGGCAACCGTACGCATGGGCGTCGAGCGCCACGCAATCGTGTAGTCTCATGACCTCGCCCGCCCTCCTCGAGACCTACCGACCCGCGCTCACCGGCCACTGCTATCGCATGCTCGGCTCCGTCCTCGACGCCGAGGACGCGGTACAGGACACGATGCTCCGCGCATGGAAGTCGCTCGACCGGTTCAAGGAGCAGTCGTCGGTCAAGACGTGGCTCTACCGCATCGCGACCAACGTCTGTCTCGACACGCTCTCCGCGTCGAACCGCACGCGCATCCGCCCGCTCGAGGTGTCGGAGACGCCGAACGAAGTGAAGTCCGACATGGCGCTTCCGATGCGCAGCCGCGAGACGTGGGTCGAGCCGATCCCCGACAAGCTCGCGCTGCCGGCCGACGACGCGCACACACCCGAGGAGCGCGCGATCCTCAGGGAGAGCATCCGGCTCGCCTTCGTCGCCGCGCTGCAGTACCTGCCGCCGCGCCAGCGCGCCGTGCTGCTGCTGACGCAGGTGCTGAACTGGTCGGCCGCCGAGACGGCGGAAGCGCTCGACATGAGCGTCGCGGCGGTGAACAGCGCGCTGCAGCGCGCACGCGCCACGCTCGATACGCGCAACCCGTCGGTCGTGCCGCGCGCGCTTGACAGCGAGCAGCAGCAGCTCGTCGCGCGCTACGTCGCGGCGTTCGAGGCATACGACGTCGCGACGCTCACGACGCTGCTCCGCGAAGACGCGACGCTCTCCATGCCGCCGTACGAGCTCTGGCTCCAGGGCCTCGACTCGATCTCGACCTGGCTGCTCAGCTTCGGGCTCGGTTGTCGCGGCTCGGTGCTCGTGCCGGTGGACGCGTGCGGCGGCACGCCGGCGTTCGCGCAGTATCGCCGCATGGGCGAGTGGCCGTGGGCGCTCATCCTGCTCGACGTTCAGGGCGACCGGATCACGAGCATGACGTCCTATCTCGACGTCGAGACGCTCTTCCCGCGGTTCGGGCTGCCGATGCGCTGGGAGAGCTAGGTACAGATCCCTCGACTCGCTGCGCTCGCTCGGGATGACGGCAGAGTGCAGATCCCTCGACTCGCTACGCTCGCTCGGGATGACACGTCAGTCATCCCGAGCGAAGTCGAGGGATCTGCACCTCATCGTCTCGAGTCGAGCGCTATTTCGACCAGGCAGGGTTGAGCGTCGCTTCGTTCGTCAGCCGCCGCATGTTGGTGCCGTCCGCGTCGATGACGTACATCGCCTCGGTGCTGTCGCGACCGGAGATGAACGCGAGCCTCTTGCCGTCGGGGGACCAGGCATACATCCCCTCGTAGTGCTTGGAGTGCGCGAGCGTCGAGCGCTTGTGGTCGGCGATGCGCACGAGCTCGACGTCGTAGTCGTTCCCGCCATGCGCGGAGTGGAAGGCGAGCCGCGATCCGTCGGGCGACCACGCCGCGACATCGGTGGTGACCTTCGCCCCGACGGTGAGCCGCTCGAGGTTGGTGCCGTCCGGTCGCACGCGATACAGGTCTTTCCCGCCGCTCCGAGACGAGTCGCGCGACGATACGAAGGCGATCGTCGCTCCGTCGGGCGACCACGCCGGACTGCCGTCCGCCGCGGCGTCGTTCGTGATGCGCGTGACACCGGTGCCGTCGGCGCGCATCAAGTAAAGCTCGAGGTTCCCGTCGCGCGCGGAGGCGAAGGCGATGCGCGTCCCATCCGGCGACCAGGTGGGATCACGATCGAGCCCGGGCGAAGTGGTGAGCCGGCGCAGCTCTTTCCCGTCGGCACGAATGGAGTACACGTCCGGATCGTCACCGCCACTCCCGAACACGATCCGCGTTCCATCGGGCGACCACTCGCGGTGAACCTTCGCGGCGATGCCGCGGAAGAGTCGGCGTGCGCCGGTCCCATCCGACGCCATCGCCCAGAGCTCCCAACCGCCGCCGGTCTGCACGCCGTACGCGATCGTCGCGCCGTCGGGTGACCAGAGCGGAAAGCGCTCCTGATCAGGACCATTGGTGAGCCGAGTGGCGCCGTTGCCGTCGTCGCGCACGACGTAGACGTCCCAGTTGCCATCG
>DATEOG010000269.1:0-2223 GCA_035274345.1 Gemmatimonadaceae bacterium | reverse complement strand
TGGCGATCAGCGCCGGTGGCGCGCTCAGTGCGCACGAGACGACGCTGCTCCTCACCGTGGACGAGACAATCGAGGCGCTCCGCAAGGCGGAGAAGGTCCGCTACCGGGGGCCCGGCGCGTAGCGGCCGTTCGGTCCGCTTCGACTATGGGCATGAGCACGGTCGACATCGGCTGAGCCTTCGGTCCACTATCGACGGCGTGCCGCGAACTGCAGCGTCAGACTGTCGCAACCACGCCTGTCATGTGGATACAAGTCTCGCTCGCCCTGCTGCTGCAGGCGGCTCCTCGTGTGGAGCCATCAGTCGGCGCGTACTCGCGCCCCATCGTCACGCCGACGCGGTCGGCCAACTCGGTCGTCGAGGCGGCCAACCGCGCCGTGATCGGATTCCTCGCCGTCTGGCGCACCGCGTGGCGCTCCAGCGCGCAGGGCGGGGGCGCCGACAACGACGAGACGCGTCTGCGCGACGTCCACTGCCACTGGGACGGCAGCTTCAAGGGCGAAACCCGTCGCAGCTATACGCCGACCGTGATCCACAACGGCAGCCGGCGCTCGATGTGCCCGAACTGGTATCCCACCGAGGAGGGAGCGAAGCCGGACGAGCGCATCGATCGCGACGGTGCGATCAGGCCGGAGGCGCGCGAACGCGTCCGTCAGGCGCGCGCCCAGCTCATCGACTCGCTGGCTGCGCTCGCCGAGTCCGCGCCGAACGAGCCGTGGATCACCGGACAGCGCGTGCGATTCCTCGTCGATCAGGGATCCACGACGGAGGCGGTGGACGTGGCTCGCCGCTGCACGGCGGGCGCAGTGTGGTGCGCGCAGCTGCTCGGCTTCGCGCTCCATGCGGTCGGAGACTTCCGCGGTGCCGATTCGGGGTTCGACGCCGCGGCGGCGGCGATGCCGCCCAAGGAGCGGTGCGCGTGGACCAGCACGGCAATGCTGCTCGACGAGGCGGGACGCTCGGCGTACAACCGCCTGAGCTGCGAGGAGCGCGTCGCCGCCAATACGCGGATCTGGTGGATGTCGCGCCCGCTGTTCGCTGATTCCGCCGCGGACCGGCGCAGCGAGAACTACGCGCGCAAAGTGCTGATCCAGCTGCATTCGGCGCTGGAATGGGACGAGCGCTACGACTTTCGCAAGCGCTTCGGCGGCGACGCCGTGAGCGAGATGCTGGTCAGGTACGGATGGCCCGCCGTGTCCATCTACGCCGGCGACACCGAGGAGCGGAGCCACGCGAGCTGGATGTACTTCTACGACAGCACGCGCACGGCCACGGCCGAATATCCGCAGGACCGCGTGCACGTCGTCCCGAAGTGGACGGCTTTCACCGATCCATTCCGCGCGCCGGCCGACGCGTGGCAGCTCAACATGCCGCTGCTCAAGGAGAACAGCGAGCCCGTGCTGCAGTGGTGGCCCAACGAGCACTACGCGCCCAGTCGCGGCAACATCGCGCAGCTGCGTGATCAGACGGTGATGCTGCGGCGCGACGACGACGTGATGCTCGCCACCGCGTCGGAGCTGCGCTTCGACCGCAAGCCCATCGGGGCCGACACGGCGGCGGCGGTGCTCGTGCGCACGACGGCGCCCGACTCGATCGAGCGCCTGCCGCGACGCGCGGTGCGCAACGCCAATGCACTCGTCGTCACGGGACGCATCCCGTCCACTCCGGCCGTCGTCGGCACGGAGGTGCTCGCGCCGAAGGGCGAGCTGTCGCTCAGAACGCGGTTCGGCATCGTGCCACCGACGCCGCTGTCGGCGCTCAAGCCCGGCGAGGCGGCGATCTCGGAGCCCGTGCTGCTCTCGGCGGGAGAGTCGTCGAACAGCCCGGACGATGCGCTCGGCAGGATGCTCGGCTCGACCGCGGTGCGCGCGCGAAAGATCGGCGTGTACTGGGAGACCTATGGCTACGCCGCCGGCGACTCGGTGAGCCTCTCTCTCATCGTCACGCGCACCGAGAAGCTGAGCGCATTCCGCAGACTCGGCATGAAGCTGCGCGTCGCGCACGACATCAACGGCTCCGTGACCGCGAACTGGAACGAGCCACAGGCGGGCCGCGACGCGTGGACGATTCCGTCCAAGGTGCCGATCCAGGCGCGGACGGTGGTGCTCGACCTGTCGCAGCTCGAGCCGGGACACTACTCGGTGCAGGTGCAGGCAGCTCGGCCGGGTGGACTGCCGGTGACGGCGACCAAAGAGTTCCTGATCGAGAAGTCGTGACGCGCGCT
>DATEOG010000268.1:0-6444 GCA_035274345.1 Gemmatimonadaceae bacterium | reverse complement strand
ACGCGGCGGTCACCGAGCCGGAAGGTGTTCTCCATGATCGTGTGCTCGACGAGGTCCACCGCGCCCGCTTCGGCGCCCTGCTCCAGCAGTGCGCGCACGTCCTGCTCGGTCACCGAGCGGTCGACGGAGGTGCGGCGGCCGGCGAGTCGGAAGACGAGGTTCGTGGAGCCGGTGAGCAGGGCCACGAGCGGCCGACCGAGGCTCGCGATCGTGCGCATCGGACGCGAGACCAGCGCAGCGACCCGCTCGGGGTTGCCGAGCGCGATCTGCTTCGGCACCAGCTCGCCGATGACGAGCGAGAGATAGGTGATGGCCGCGACGACGAGGCCGAGCGCGACGGGCTCCGCGTGGGGGCCGACGTACCGAACATCGCGGAGGTAGATGGCGAGCGCCTCAGCAATGCCGGCGCCGCCAAAGGCGCCGGCCAGCACGCCGACGAGCGTGATGCCGACCTGGACGGTCGAGAGGAAATTGGTCGGGTTGGCGGCGAGGTCGAGCGCCGCCCGCGCACCCGCGTCGCCGTCCTCCGCCCGGTGCTGGAGCCTCGTCTTTCGGGCGGAGACGACGGCCATCTCCGACATCGAGAAGACGCCGTTGATGACCAGGAGCAGGAGAATGAGCGCGAGCTCGAACGCGATACCGGACATGGGGCTCCGTGTGTGCGGGACGCGACGAACGGGCTCGTCACGAGCGCCCACGCCCCTCCACCGCGTCGGACCTCGCTAGCGCCTCGCGTCGAAGGCGCGGCCTCCGGTCAGGCTCTCCGAGCGCCTCGCCGCGCGTCGGCGGCGTCGTTGAGGCGCAGGGCCGGCCGCGACTCGTCGGGAGTCGCCATCCCATCCTCGCGCGAACGACGGCGGTAGGGGACGAGGTCCTGGCCGAGCACGACCAGCGTTCGCGTCGCGACCGTGCTGGCGAGGGGCTCGGGGATCGCCATCTGCCGGATGTAGGAGTCGATGGCCCGATCGAAGGTCAGGTCCTCCGCGAGCGTGTCGACGAACATCAGCGCGTTGTCGACGTGCGCACGGATGATGGACTCCTCCGCTCGCGCCTGCGCGAGCCGCAGACGCCGCTCGGCGCTCGGATCGATCCTTCGCGCGAAGATGTTCTCAGGGAAGAGCCGCTTGAGCCAGTTCCACATGTGCGAACGTCCGGTTGAGGCATGGCGTGGTAGCGCAGGGAATATACCAGAAGTGGTGGGTCGTGAGTGGTGGGTCGTGAGTGGTGGGTCGTGAGTGGTAGGTCCTGAGTGGTGGGTCGTGAGTGGGGGGTGGTGGGTGACTGCGGGGCGCGACAGTCTTCCGCGCGCCCGGGCGGTGCCGAAACGCGCGAAGTCGAGGGCCCTCACCCACTCCTCACCACTCACTACCCACCACCTGTTGGCGCCCGCGATGTCCAACCTCCACCGCAACCTGACCGTTCAGGTCCTCCTCGCCATCACCCTCGGCGTCCTGCTCGGGCTGATCGCGCCTGGGGTGGCTCAGCGGATGAGGCCGGTGGGGGATACGTTCGTGAATCTCGTCCGCATGGTGATCGCGCCGGTGATCTTCCTCACCGTCACGCTCGGCATCGCGAACATGCAGGACCTGAAGAAGGTCGGCCGGGTGGGTGGGAAGGCGCTGCTGTACTTCGAGATCGTCACGACGTTCGCGCTGGCCATCGGGATGATCGTCGTGAACGTCACGAAGCCCGGGGCCGGCCTCGACGTGAGCGCGCTCGCCAAGGGAGACATCTCGAGGTACGCCGCGGCGGGGCAGGCGATGAGCTTCGTCGAGATCCTGACGCACATCGTCCCTTCGAGCGTCGTGGACGCATTCGCTCGAGGCGACGTCCTGCAGATCGTCTTCTTCGCCGTGCTGTTCGGCGCGGCGCTGGCGACGATGGTCGAGCGCGGCCAGCCATTGGTCGCCGTGCTGGATGTCACGTCGCACGTGATCTTCCGCGTCGTCGGCATCGTGATGAAGGTCGCGCCGATCGGCGCCTTCGGCGCGATGGCGTACACGGTCGGCACCTTCGGCGCGAAGAGCCTGCTGCCGCTCGCCCGGTTGATGCTCGACGTCTACATCACGATGGCGCTGTTCATCTTCGTGGTGTTGAACCTGATCCTGCGCGCCTACGGGTTCTCGCTCTGGCATTACCTCAAGCACATCCGCGAAGAGATCGTACTGGTGCTGGGGACGTCGTCGTCGGAGGCGGCGCTCCCGCGGATGCTGGAGAAGATGGAGCGCTACGGGTGCGCGAGATCCGTGGTTGGGCTGGTGATCCCGGCGGGATACTCGTTCAACCTCGACGGCACGTCGATCTATCTGTCGATGGCAGCGCTGTTCGTCGCGCAGGCGTTCAAGGTCGACCTGAGCATCGGCCAGCAGCTCAGCGTGCTCGGCGTGCTGATGCTGACGTCGAAGGGCGCGGCGGGAGTGACGGGCTCGGGATTCATCGTGCTCGCGAGCACGCTGTCGGTGATGCGCGTCGTGCCCGTGGAGGGGGTGGCGATCCTGCTCGGGGTCGATCGGTTCATGAGCGAGGCGCGGGCGATCACGAACCTGATCGGGAATGGGGCGGCGACACTCGTGATCGCGCGCTCCGAGAATGCGTTCGTGGCGCCTCCAACTACCACTGAAGTACTTGGTACAGAGGACGTTGCAAGTAACCAGACCCGGTCGGACGCTCCCGGAATTCCCCTGTAGATCGCGAGCCGGACAGCTCTGCACCGCTGAGGGCTCGCCACCTTCCGGTGGCTTCTGACTGATACCGCGTACGTGCTACGTCGGTCGTACTCGTTACTTCAGTGGCAAGTCAGTTCACGATTCCTGCGCCTCGTACATCTCCTTCAACGCATTGACGACGTTCGGATCCGCGAGCGTCGTCGTGTCTCCGAGCGCGCGGCCCTCGGCGATGTCGCGCAGGAGACGGCGCATGATCTTGCCCGAACGAGTCTTCGGCAGGTCGGCGCTGAACAGGATGTCGTCGGGCCGGGCGATCGCGCCGATCTTGTCGGCCACGAACTGCCGTAGCTCGTCGCGGAGCTCGGAGTCGTGCTTGAAGCCTTCGCGCAGCGTCACGAACGCGGCGATCGCCTGACCCTTGAGGTCGTGCCCCTTGCCGACCACCGCCGCCTCGGCGACGGCGGGGTGCTCGACGAGCGCGCTCTCCACCTCCATCGTGCCGATGCGATGGCCGGCGACGTTGAGGACGTCGTCGACGCGGCCGAGGATCCAGAAGTAGCCGTCCTCGTCGAGCTTGGCGCCGTCGCCGGGGAAGTAGAGGTCGGGACGGCCGGCCCACTTCGAGAAGTACGTCTGCACGTAGCGCTCGTCGTCGCCCCAGATCGTGCGCAGCATCGAGGGCCACGGGCGCGTCAGCGCGAGCAGACCACCCCCGACGTCGATCTTGCTCCCGTCCGCGTGGAGCAGCGCAGCGTGGTAGCCGGGGAGTGGATGCGTCGCGCTGCCGGGGATCGTCGGGGTGATGGCCGGCAGCGGCGATATGACGATCGAGCCCGTCTCCGTCTGCCACCAGGTGTCCACGATCGGGCAGCGGTTGCCGCCGATGTGCTCGCGATACCACATCCACGCCTCCGGATTGATCGGCTCACCGACGGAGCCGAGCAGTCGCAGGCGCTTCAGGTCGTGCTTGGCGGGCCACTGCTCGCCCCACTTCATGAAAGCACGGATGGCGGTGGGTGCGGTGTAGAGAATCGTCACGCCCAACCGCTCGCAGATCTCCCAGAAGCGATTCTTCTCGGGCCAGTCGGGCGCGCCCTCGTACATCACGCACGTCGCGCCGTTGGCGAGCGGGCCGTAGACGAGATACGTGTGCCCCGTGACCCAGCCAACGTCGGCCGTGCACCAGAAGACGTCGTCCTCCTTCAGGTCGAACACGATACGCGTGGACGTTTCCGCGCCGACGAGATAGCCCGCCGTCGTGTGGACGATCCCCTTCGGCTTGCCCGTCGTGCCCGAGGTGTAGAGCACGAACAGCACGTCTTCCGAATCCATCGGCTCGGGCTCGCACCACATCGCTGCGTGGCGCATGAGCCGATGCCACCAGTGATCGCGTCCCTCCTCGATCTCGTCGAACGCTTCGCCGCTCGTGGCGCCGGGCCGGCGCTGCACGACGACGACGTGCTCGATCGACGGTGTCTCCTCCAGCGCCTTGTCGGCGTTGCGCTTGAGCGGCACGACCTGGCCGCGACGGTAGCCGCCGTCGGAGGTCACGAGCACCTTGCACTGCGAGTCGTTGATGCGGTCGCGCAGCGACTCGGGGGAGAAGCCGCCGAACACCACCGAGTGGATGGCGCCGATGCGCGCGCACGCGAGCATGGCGATCGCGGCTTCGGGGATCATCGGCAGGTAGATCGCGACACGATCTCCCTTCTTCACGCCGAGCGAGCGGAGCACGTTGCCGAACTGGTTGACGGCGACGTAGAGGTCCCAGTACGTCAGCGTGCGGCGATCGCCCGGCTCTCCCTCAAAGACGAGCGCGGCCTTGTTGCGACGCGGCGTGCGGATGTGCCGGTCGAGACAGTTGACCGACGCGTTGAGCTTCCCGCCGACGAACCACTGCGCGTGCGGCGGCTTCCAGTCGAGCACGCGCTGCCAGGGGACGATCCACTCGAGCGTGGCGGCCTGCTCGGCCCAATACCCCTCGGGGTCGCCCGAGGCTTTCGCATAGACGTCGCGGCTCGACAGCGTGGCGGCGGCGCGGAACGCGTCGGGGGGATCGAACTTCCGGTGCTCGTGAAGCAGCGCTTCGAGATCGGTCGACATGGCGGTCGGAACGGGTGGTCGAGGCGAGAGTCAGAATGCTGCCCTGCGGTCATGCGCGAGGCAAGCGACAACGGCCATTGACGCGCGAAGTCACGGCTGTAGGCTACGCGACGCCACCACAGCCCTGGAGGATGGATGTCCGTTTCCGCCGCGAGCCCCCTCGCGCCACCCGGTCACGCCCACGAGCTGAGCCCCACCGAGGTACGGCGGGTGATCTTCGCTTCGTCGCTCGGGACCGTGTTCGAGTGGTACGACTTCTACCTCTACGGCTCCCTCGCGGCGATCATCAGCAAGCAGTTCTTCTCGGGGGTCAACCCGACGGCGGGGTTCATCTTCGCCCTGCTCGCCTTCGCCGCGGGGTTCGCGGTGCGGCCGTTCGGCGCCCTGGTGTTCGGCCGCCTCGGCGACCTCGTGGGCCGGAAGTACACCTTCCTGATCACGATCCTCATCATGGGCGTGTCGACGTTCGTCGTCGGCATCCTGCCGAGCTACGCGCAGATCGGGCTCGCCGCCCCGGTGATCCTCATCCTGCTCCGGCTGCTGCAGGGACTCGCGCTCGGCGGTGAGTACGGAGGTGCCGCGACGTACGTCGCCGAGCACGCGCCGCATGGGAAGCGCGGCGCGTACACGTCCTGGATCCAGACGACGGCGACACTGGGGCTGTTCCTCTCGCTGCTCGTGATCCTCGGGTGTCGCGTCCTGCTCGGCAACGCGACGTTCGAGGCGTGGGGGTGGCGCATCCCATTCCTCTTCTCGCTGGCGCTGCTCGCCGTCTCCGTGTGGATCCGGCTCAAGCTCAACGAGTCACCACTGTTCAAGGCGATGAAGGCGGAGGGGAAGACGTCAAAGGCGCCGCTCACCGAGTCCTTCGCCAAGTGGGGCAACCTGAAGATCGTGCTGCTCGCGCTGTTCGGGCTCACGGCGGGGCAGGCCGTGGTGTGGTACACCGGCCAGTTCTATACGCTGTTCTTCCTCACGCAGATCCTGAAGGTCGACGCACAGACCGCGAACATCCTGATCGCGCTGTCGCTGCTGCTGGCGACGCCGTTCTTCCTCGTGTTCGGCGCGCTGAGCGACCGGATCGGTCGGAAGCCGATCATCATGGCCGGCCTGCTGCTCTCCGCGGTGACGTACTTCCCGCTGTTCCGCGCGATCACGCACTACGCGAACCCGGCGCTCGCCGACGCGCAGGAGCGCGCGCCCGTGAAGGTGTCCGCGGTTGCGAGTACCTGCTCCGTGCAATTCAACCCTGTGGGGACGTCGAAGTTCACGTCACCCTGCGACATCGCGAAGTCGGCGCTGGTCAGGCGCGGGGTGCCGTACTCGAACCAGCACCTCGGCGACGCTCGCCAGCCGTCATCCGCCGCGGGCGCGGCGGACGAGCGCGCGGCGACCATCAGCGTGGGCACGACGGCGATCCCCTCGTATGACGCCACAGCGCCCGATGCCAAGACGCAGGGCGCGTCATTCGACACGGCGCTCGACGCCGCGCTCAAGGCGGCCGGTTATCCGCCCAAGGCGGCGCCGGAGCAGGTGAACAAACCGATGATCACGCTGCTGCTGTGGATCCTCGTGATCTACGTGACGATGGTGTACGGCCCGATCGCGGCGATGCTCGTCGAGTTGTTCCCGACGCGGATCCGCTACACGTCGATGTCGCTGCCGTATCACATCG
>DATEOG010000267.1:0-5990 GCA_035274345.1 Gemmatimonadaceae bacterium | reverse complement strand
CAGACGCGCGCAGGCTCCGGCCGACGCAGCGACAGACCGAGACTGACCAGCGCCAGAGCCAGTGCGGCGAGCGAGATGTATAGCGGTGTCGACGAGGCTCCCGATGTCGGCGCCGCAGCGGCGGCCGCGCGTGCCGCCGTGTCCGCTGCCGCACCAGTCGCGGGGCGAGGCGTCAGCTTCGTCACCGAGGCCGGGGTCTTCGAGCCCTCGGGCCCCGTCCACTCGACCAACTGGTTCCCGGCGTACGTCTGGAACGCGGGCCACACGACGCTGGCGCCCTCCTTCGGGTTCACGGCGACGAAGGGAAACTCGACGAAGCGCTTCGGCGGAAGATTTCCCGTCCACACGGCCCCGGTGATCTTGCCGGCCGAGTCGGTGACGACGTCGAGCTTCCATCCTGGCACGTCGAGGAAGGAGGAGATGCGCACCTCTGCCGGAAACCGGATCTCCACGCGCGTGGTCGCGACGTCCTTCTCGTTCGGCACGCGCACGACGTAGCGCTCGTACGCGCCGTGTGCGGCGGAGCGGGGCCAGACGGTCACGTGCGCGCTCACGACTGAGGGTGCGAGCAGCAGCAGCGCGACGGCGAGCGACGCCAACGTGATCACGCCGCGTGGTGCGCCGGCGCGACGCTCGAGAAAGGAGAAGGTGAACATGTCGCGAGTGGGAGGAGGAGGAGCGGTCAGGGTTGCGGCGGAGGGATGTAGGCGAGCAGACCACCGACGAGGATGACGAGCGAGAGCACGGCCAGTTCGGTGCGGAGGGAGCGCGAGAAGCGGTCGGCAACCCCCGCCTCGGCAAGACGGGGCATGACGCGAAAGCGGTGGTGTGCCCCGAACAACACGAGCACCCCAAGCCCGGCGATCTTGGCGAGCGCGACGAATCCATAGGTGGAGCGAACGAGCTCGCCCCACTCGCCGATGAAGAATTTGGTTTGCACGAGTCCCGTGATCGACACGGCGATGACGGCGGCGAGGGCGAGCGACGAGACGCGCTGCGCTTCGCTGACGACGACATCGATGCTCGAGCGTTGGAGCGTGAGCAACCAGAGCAAACCACCGAGCCACGCTGCCACCGCGAAGAGATGCAGCGCGCGGGACGGAATGGTCCACGCCGGGTGGATCGCGGCGGAGTGCCCCGTCGCCGAGCTCACCAGGACTGCACCAACGGCGAACGCGATTGCCAGGCGGTGACGCCGCGCGATCACCAATGCCCATGATGCGAGGATGGCGAGCGCGGAGCGCGCGACCTCCATGCGGCCAACGCGACTGGCGAGCATCGCGCCGATCTGATCGCCCCCGAGCGAGCGGTCGGGAGAGACAGCAAGCGTCCACACGACGAGATGCAGGCCGAGGAGGACGGCCGTCGCGATGGCGAGCGCCGACGCGAGCCGGTCGGCGCGCGGCTGTGGCGCCTTGTCGCGCCGCGTGCCCAGAAACCCCAGCAGGCCGAGCAAGGCGGTGAGGGAACCGATGCCGAGCCCTCGCAGCGTGGCTGCTGGCACTGGTACGTCTTCCATCGCCGACGCGGATCGTGCCGGCGCCGCGGCGGAATCGCTCGGCACCGTACGAGCGCTCGGCGCCGACGACGCAGTGTCGAGCGCTTCGTCGGGGACCGATGCTGTCGCGCCCGCGACTGCTCCTGCGCTTCCGGCGACCGTGAAGCCGAAGTCGCCGTCGATCGGATGGCCGTCCTCGGAGACGATGCGCCACTCGACGCGCCAGATGCCGGGCGTCAGCGGCGCCGAAAGCGGAGCGACGAGTGCCGACACGTTGCGCGGGTCGCCCGCCGTCTTGAGCGAGACGATCTGGCCGCCGGGTCCGACGAGCCGGATGCCGCCGAGCGACGGTTCCACCTCTTCACTGAACACGAGGTAGATGCGCGGCGGCGTCGCGACGGTGCTGTCCCTGGCCGGCTCCGATCTGAGGAGCGTGGCGTGCATGCGCGGCACCGGGTGCGCGGCGAATGCAGGCGTTGTGTGCGCCGACGCGAGCGCCGCCACGACTGCTCCGAGGAGCAGCGCGCGGGCCCGCGACGGGCGCACGAACGTACGATTAGTCAACGGCGGCTCACTGGAAGCCGTACTTGAGCCCCGCGATGAAGGTGCGGTGCGGGAACGGGTGGAACAGGAAGTATTTCCGGTCCAGCAGGTTGTCCACGCCGAACGACGCGTTCCAGTTGTGGTTCACCTGGTAGTTCGCCTTCGTGTCCATGACGAACCACTCCGAGAAGCCCTGGTACGTGTTGTAGCGCACGTCCACGTTGTCGAGCGTCGTGTAGAGCTTGGAGCTGTAGCGGCCCGCGAGGCTGACGGAGAAGCGATCGGCCGGGCGGTACATCGCCGTGGCGGTCGCGCGCCACTTCGGAATGTTGGGCAGCTGCTTGCCGATCGCCGCGTCCGGTGCGGCCGTGGCACTCGCGCGCCCCGACATCGCGAGCGTCTTCGGCTCGACAGCGGTGACGTTGCCCGAGAACGCCAGACCCCGAATCAGGATGTCGTTGGTGCCGAACGCCAGCTCGGCGCCGCGCGCGCGGACATGATCGACGTTCGAGACGAACGAGTAGAGCTGCGTCGAGCCGTTGAGCGCGTTGAACTGCGAGATGATCGCGTCGTGCACGTCGTCCTGGAAGAGCGAGAGCTGCAGGCGTGCGCGCTCGAACTTGCGCTCGACGCGCAGCTCGGTCGACACGACGTTGTCGGGCTTGAGGTTCGGGTTGGGCGAGGTGAACGTCGTGCCGGTGGAGACGAGCTGATAGAGCTCGGCCGCCGTGGCGAAACGGTACGCCTTGGCGAGGGCCGCCGTGAACGACCACCGCTCCGACGCGTTCCAGGTGAGGAGCGCCTTCGGCGAGAACTTGTTCCCGGAAACCTCCGGCTGCACGCAGGGTTCGCGGGGGGCGACCGGAGTTCCATGGCAGTCGCCAGCCGACGTGGCGACGTTCAGGCCGTCGTACCCCCGCCAATCCTCATATCGGCCACCGACCGTCAGCTTGAGGTCCGGTGTGATGTACCATGCATCCTGCAGCCAGAGCGCCTTCGTCTCCGTCTTCCCGTCGCCCTCGCTGAACACGCCCGTGCGACTGCCGGCGTCGGTCCATCTGGAGGTGTTGTACGTCGTGTTCTTGAGTGAGTAGTGCTCGTAGTGCACCCCGGAGCTCAGGGTGTGCATGGAGAGCTGCCCGAACGGCTTCCACATTCCCTTGAGGTCGAGCGTCTCCCAGCCGGTGCCGTCGAGCACCGCGACGCGGCCGTTCGTGCTGAACGTGTCCGTCGCCGCGCTTGCTGGGCTCCGCTGCTGGTCGTAGCCGAAACGGTACGTCGAGCCGATGAGCTCCACGTCCCAATCCTTCTTGCGGTCGGTGCGCAGCGTGAACGCCTGGGCCGTGTGCCGCTGATCGACGTCGTAGGTCCCGGTGGCGAAGCCCGCCTGTCCCGCATACGTGGGCTGTCCGGACGCGGCGATGTACGGCTGGATGCCGCTGTTCCCGTCGTTCCGCCAGAGCCCGAAGGTGTACGACGCGCGAAGCGTGGGCGTGATGTCGTACGCCGCCTTGATCTTGCCGTTGGTCATCTGCGTGTTCAGCAGACCGCTCGCGCCGAGCACGTTGGCCGCCGCGTTGAGCTTGTTCTTCTCCTCGAAGGTGCCGGTCGTCCCCGCGGGGATGGAGCCGCTCGTGACGTAGCTCAACGGCTGGCTGTTGCTCTTCTGATGGTTGCCGCTCGCCCAGATCGCCAGCTTGCCGAACCGGTCGCCCACGCTCACGCCGGTCTGCGACGTCATGAAGTTCTTGCGCGTGCCGTAGAGGTCGAAGCTCTGCACGGCCTGCGTCTGCTGGATCTGTCCCTCGAGCTTGCGTGGCAGCCGAGTGGTGATCTCCATGACCGCACCCATCGAGTTCCCCGCGTAGGCTGCGGAGTACGGGCCCATCATCATGTCGATGCGCTCGACCTCGGGGGGCGCGACCAGGCCCCAGCGTGGACCGCCGACGGTGTTGTTGTTGGCGATCAGCGCGGTGAGGGGCACGCCGTCGGCGAAGATCAGGCTGCGAGCGCTGGAGCTCGTGCCCCACACACGCGTCGCGAGCGTTGCCTGCGTGTCGCCGTTGTTGCGCTTCCGGAGGAACACGCTGGGCAGGTACTTCACCGCGTCTTCGGCGTCGACGAGGTTGACCGTCTCCTCGGCGCGGCGCTGCGTGATGCTGACGGTGACGGGAAGGGTGAGCTGCTGGATCGGCTTCACCGCAGAGCGGTCCTCGACCTCCGCGGTCACGTTGACGGTGCGGAGAGTCTGAACGCTGTCGCGTCGCGGTCTGGCGTCCTGCGCCTGCAAGCTGCCCGCAAAGAGCGGCGTGGTAGCAGCGAGAATGACGAGATATCGCATGGAAGTGTCGACGGGATCGTGGAGCCGACGCCACCGCGCTGCCGCCGCCGGATGACTATCGGCGAGGGCCTCACAGCTGCCGGACCGGTGGGTGAGACCGGGCGGCTCGACATCGGTTCGTGATGGATGGCGCGACGGTGAGGGGTGCCACCGAACGCGCGAACGTGGGGCGAGCGCGCTACGCGCTCAGACCGACGTCGACGGGGGTCCGTTTGCGAACGGAAGAAGCCGGTCGGGCGCTCGCGGCAGCGAGAGCGACGGCTCGGTGCCGACCGTCACGCTGGGCTCGGGCTCGACGAGCGCGATCCGGAGCGTGACGGTGGCGGGAGGAGTGGCGAGAGGCGCCGAAACCGTGCAGGCGCCGATGCAGGTGCAATCGCATCCGGTCGACCCGTGGCCATGCTCGCCCGCGCCGCTCTCGTGCGAGCCCGCCGCGTCGGAGGCATGACTCGCTACCTGCTGGCCGGAGGGCGCGACGCCAAGCCCGTGCATCTCGCACGACGCAGCCTGCACGGCCGCCAGCATCACCGCGCTCAGGAGCGCGATGAAGAGCGGAGCGGCGCAGAGCCGTCGAAGGGATGCCAGGAAGGGCTTTCGCACGAACCAGACGTTATGCGGGTTGGACGCCACCGGGAAGAGTGACGTCCGTCACGATTGCAGACGGCGCGGTCCGCCAGCGTATTCCCGGGCGGCTCGGACGGCGCAAATGGAATCTAATCAATGGGTTGGCGCTCCAGCCCGTGGGCAGGAAGCGCTGTTGTGTTCGCTTGTTCCCTTCCCGGCGCTAGCTGCCACGCACGGTGCGCCGCGGCTGGAGGGACGTCTCTGTGGCAGCGAGGCGACAGAGGTTGTCGCCGTCCCCATACAGCGTGACTACTGCGGATGGACCTGCGCGAGAGTGCGAGCGACCGGCTGTGGCGTCCACAGCGCAGCCGTCAGAGGCGTGTTCGACGCAGCAGTTGCGCGTTGACGGCGACGATGATCGTGCTGAGCGACATGAGGACGGCACCCACGGCAGGGCTCAGCACGAGCCCACGGCTCTGCAGCACGCCGGCGGCCAGCGGGATGGCGACGATGTTGTAGCCCGCGGCCCACCAGAGGTTCTGAATCATCTTCTTATAGGTCGCGCGGCTCAGCGCGATGATGCGGGCTACGTCACGCGGATCGCTGCGCACGAGCACGATGTCCCCCGCCTGCACGGCGACGTCGGTGCCCGCGCCCATCGCCACGCCGACGTCGGCCGTCGCGAGCGCCGGTGCGTCGTTCACGCCGTCGCCGACCATCGCCACACGCTTTCGCTTCGCCTGAAGCGACTTGATCGTCGCCGCCTTTTCCTCGGGAAGCACCTGTGCGTACATGTGCTCGATGCCGATCTCTCGTGCCACGGTTTCCGCCACGCCGCGCACGTCACCGGTGAGCATCACGACCTCGACGCCGATGTCGCGCAGGCGCTGTACGGCCTCGCGCGATTCAGGGCGCACCACGTCGGCGACGGTGAACGCCGCGAGCGCATGCTTGCCTTCGATCAGGTACACCGCGCCCTGACCCCGCGCCGCCGCTTCGTCGGCGAAGGCACGAAGGGGTGCCGGTGAAACGACGCCGAGCTTC
>DATEOG010000266.1:0-2754 GCA_035274345.1 Gemmatimonadaceae bacterium | reverse complement strand
CGACGCCACGAGAGCCGCAGCGCTGGCGCGCCGCGGCTCGGCGCACGCGCGGCAACGCTTCTCTCGCGGTGCCATGCTCGCCGGTGTGCGCCGCGTGATCGACGAGGTAGCCGCATGAAGGTCGCCATCGTACACGACTATCTGAATCAGGCCGGTGGCGCCGAGCGCGTGCTCGCCGTGCTCCATCGCATGTTCCCCGATGCGCCGATCTTCACGACGCTGTTCGATCCGCGCGCCGTGGGGCTGCCGCTCGCCAAAGCGGATGTGCGCGTCTCGTGGATGCAGGGGCTGCCGAAGTGGAAGCGAAACTTCCGCAACTATCTGCCGCTGTATCCCTTCGCCGTGCGCTCGTTCGACCTGCGCGGTTACGACGTCGTCATCACGAGCAGCTCAGCGTTCGCCAAGGGAGTGCGCGTGCCGGCCTCGGCGCTGCACCTCTGCTACTGCTACACGCCGATGCGCTGGGTGTGGAGCTTCGACCGCTACGTCGACGGCTCGTCGCTCAGTCCCTCGGCACGAATGGCAGCGCGGCTCACGATTCCCGCGCTCCGGCGCTGGGACACCGCGACGGCGCGCGACGTCGACCGGTTCGTCGCCATCTCCACCGAGGTATCGGAGCGGATCCGCGCCACCTACGGACGCGGGAGCGACGTCGTGTTCCCGCCGGTGGACGTCGCGCGCTTCCGCCACGATCGCCGCGTGGGCGAGAACTTCCTCGTCGTCTCGCGGCTCAACGCGTACAAGCGGATCGACCTCGCCGTGCGCGCCTGCACGGCGCTCGGCGTCCCGCTCGTCGTCGTCGGCGACGGGCCGGAGCGTGAGACACTCCAGTCGATCGCCGGCCCGACGGTGCGCTTCGCGGGCCGCCTCACCGATCGGGAGGTGACGTCGCAGTTCGAGCGCTGCCGCGCACTCATCTTGCCAGGCGAGGAGGACTTCGGCCTCACACCGCTCGAGGCGAACGCCGCGGGGCGCCCGGTCGTCGCGCTCGGCCGCGGTGGCGCGCTCGACACGGTACGCGACGGCGAGACGGGAGTGCTGTTCCATGACGACACGCAGGAATCGCTCGAAGGTGCACTGCGCACGGTGCAGCAGCGAAGCTGGGACCCCGCGCTGCTGCGCGCGCACGCCGAGCAGTTCTCGGAGGACGTGTTCGTCGCGAAGTTCCGCGCGGTGCTCGCGACATCGCTGGAACAGAAGAAGCTCGGGCGTCTGGGGGCGGACGACGCGGCTTGACTGCAGCAATGCGCTTTGCGCATTGCGCTTTGCGCTACTGCGGAGACTGCAGGGAGGCAGAAGCGTCCCGAGGCCCAGCGCATCGCGCAGAGCGCATCGCGCAAAGCGCATTAGCGCATAGCCCGTGTCAACAACCTACGAACTCACTTCGTGTCCCGTTTGCTCGAGCGCCGATTCGGACGAGCTCATCTCCGCGGACGACGCCAGGATCGAGACCGAGCACCTCTGGGAGTACCACCAGAAGCGCCTGAAGCCCGACGTTCCGCCCGACCACCTCATGGACCGCGTCGCGTTCTCGCAGCGCGCGCCACTGCGGCTCGTGCGCTGCCACGACTGCGGACTCGTGTATCGCAATCCCGTGGAGCGCGCGTCCGAGGCTACGCAGATCTACGAGCAGGAAGGACTCGACGAAACCGTGCTGCGCGCGTTGCACGACACGCAGCGTCCCGCGTACGACGCCCAGGCCGCGCGGCTCACCGAGATCTTCGGGCGGCAGGGCACGGGGATCGAGGTGGGCAGCTACGTCGGCGGGTTCCTCGCTGCCGCGCGCGACGCGGGTTGGCAGTTCGCCGGCGTCGACGTGAATGCGCAGACCAACGCCTTCACCCGGTCGCTCGGCTTCCAGGTGCACGACGGCGCGATCGAGTCGCTCGACCCCAACCGCCGCGCCGACGTCGTGGCGATCTGGAACTGTCTCGACCAGCTGGCCGATCCCGCGTCGGCGGTGCGGGCCGCGCGCTCACATCTCGCGAGCGGCGGGATGCTCGCCGTGCGCGTCCCCAACGGCGCCTGCTACGCCGCCTTCCGGCCGCTGCTGCAGTCTCCGCTCGGCGCCCTCGCACGCGAATGGCTGGCACAGAACAACCTGCTCGGGTTTCCCTATCGCTACGGCTTCACGCCCACCGCCCTGACGCGGCTGGTCGAGCGCAACGGCATGCGCGTCGAGCAAGTCGTCGGCGACGTCCTTGTCCCCATCGCCGATCGATGGACCAAACGGTGGGCCGCGCTGGAAGAGCGGATCGTCAAGCGCGTGATCGCCGCCGGTGCGCGAATGTCGCGTGGGGACAAGCCGCTTGCGCCCTGGTTCGAGCTGTATGCGAGAGTGAAATAGTGAGTGGTGAGTAGTGAGTGGTGAGTTCTGGGTGACTGCCCACGCACTAACTCGGAACCCAGCACTCACCACCCACTACCCACTTTCGAGCGCAGCCGCTCGGCGGTCCACGCCGCTGCCTCCTCGATCGCCGACGGCGGCGGCCAGTGACCGCCGTCGTACCAGCGCAGCTCCTTCGGCTCGCTCGCGTGCGCGAACAGCCGTTCCGCCTGCGCGGGACGCGTCGTCGTGTCGCGGCGTCCGTTGACGAGCAGGAGCGGCCGGCCGAGCGTCCGCACCGCGCGCAGTGGATCGACCGCGCGTCGCACGAGCGCGAGGTAGGGCGTCTTGTCGGGGAGGTCTCCCGCCGCGGCGAGCGCGACGACCTGCACCAGTGGCTCCTCCGATGCCGTCATCAGCGCGAGGAA
>DATEOG010000265.1:0-2286 GCA_035274345.1 Gemmatimonadaceae bacterium | reverse complement strand
TGTTGAGGTGCGTCAGCAGCCGCGACCCCTGCGAGGCGAGCAGCTCCGAGACGCACGGCGGACGTGCGAGTCGCCGACGTTGCCGACTTGGAGCCGCCGGAGCCGGTCGATCGTCTTGCATTCGGAGTCGGCGTGAGCGGCCGTGCCGCGTCGAGCTGCGCGACGAGTCACAGTCGCTCTGCACCTGAACGTGCCGAGTGCAGATCCCTCGACTCGCTGCGCTCGCTCGGGATGACAGCGGTCGTCATCCCGAGCGAAGTCGAGGGATCTGCACTCCCACTCGAGTCCCTCGACTCGCTGCGCTCGCTCGGGATGACGGGGGAGGCGCCGAGGGTCGCGCACCAATCCGGGTGGCAGGGGTATGGACCGGCCGCTGGGCTCGCCCGCAGACGGGGCGGTGGGAGCACGGACGGTGGATGTGGTCCGTGCCCGGAAGGGAAGGCTTGATCTTCGGCGTCGGGCGGGTGGAACTTACTGGCTGCGACGCACGCTACAACCCTGTGCCAATCTTGAAGTTCCGCGTGCCGGCCGCACCTCGGACCTCCTCGTGAAGATCATCAGCAGATACATCCTCAGGGAACATGTCGGCCCGTTCGCGTTCGCGCTGACGGCGCTCACCTCCCTGATGATCCTCAACTTCATCTCGCGCCAATTCGGCGAGCTCGTCGGCAAGGGGCTTCCCGCGTCCGTGATCGCCGAGTTCTTCGGGCTGTCGATCCCGTTCACGATCGCGCTGACGTTGCCGATGTCGGTGCTGGTAGCGGTGCTCTACGCGTTCAGTCGCCTCGCGGCGGAGAACGAGGTGACCGCGCTCAAGGCGAGCGGCGTGAGCCCGTGGCGACTGGTGACGCCGGCGCTCGTGTGGGGAGCGGTGATGTCGCTCTTCCTCCTGGCGTTCAACGACCAGGTGCTGCCGCGAGCGAACTTCCGGCTCAAGACGCTGCAGGACGACATCGCCCAGACGAAGCCGACCTTCCTCCTCAAGCCGCAGGTGATCAACTCGCTGTCGGAGGAGCGGTTCTATCTCAAGGCGGGCCGGATCGACCAGTCGAACGGCCACATGCGCGAGGTGGTGATCTACGACCTCACCTCGCCCGATCGCCGGCGGACGATCTACGCCGACAGCGGCGTGATCGGCTTCGCGCCCAACCTGAAGGATCTGGAGATGGATCTGTTCAGCGGGCAGATGCAGACGGTGTCGACCGACAAGCCCGCACAGCTCGACCGGCTGTTCTACAAGAGCGACCGCATTACCGTGCGCAACGTCGGCGGCCGGCTCAATCGCCGCGAGGGCGACACGCTCTCGCGCGGCGACCGCGAGCTCGGCGTCTGCGCCATGCAGAAGCGTCTCGTTCGCGCCAAGGCGACGTACGAGGACCTCCGGATCGAGTACATGGAGAGGCTGCGGCTGGCGAAGCTGCGCGCCGAGAAGAAGGTGGCGGTTGGCATGCCCGTCCATCGCAGGCCGCGGATCAAGCTCGAGGAACCGAAGAATCTCGCCTGGGCATACTGCCGGGGACTTTCGAGGCTGATCGGTGTGAAGGCCGCCGAGGCGGCAGAGCTGCGCGTCGCGAATCTGCATTTCGTGCAGGACACCGTGCGAAGGAGCGCACAGCAGGATTCGGCGAAGCGCGACAGCGTGCGTCGCGCCACCGCCGACTCGGCGCTCCGAGCCGCAGCAGCAGCGACGGCATTGCCCCCGGTCCCCCCCGGACGGAAAGCGATCCTCGGCATCTCGCCGGCGCAGGGCACTCCCGCGACGACGCCGGTGCCGACGCCGGTGCCCGCACCCGTCCAGGGACAGTCGCAGCCAGGCACGCCGGCGAGCACGTTCAAGGATCCCTTCCTCGCCACGACGAAGCAGGATTCGCAGCGGGTGGAGCAGACGACGGAGCGGATGACCGAGACCGAGCTGGCTGAAAGCATCTCGCGCACGGCGGACGTGAAGCTCCAGTACGACATCGCGCAGCGCACGAAGAACCGCTACGAGATCGAGATCAACAAGAAGTTCGCGCTCGCCGCGGCGTGCCTGATCTTCGTGATTCTCGGCGCGCCGCTAGCGCTGCGCTTCCCGCGCGGCGGTGTCGGGCTCGTGCTGCTCGTGAGCCTCGTCGTTTTCGCGCTCTACTACGTGGGCCTGATCGGGGGCGAGTCGCTCGCGAACAAGGGCATCATCTCCCCCTTCTGGGCAATGTGGGGGACGAACGTCATCCTCACGATCGTCGGTGTGATCCTGCTGTTGCGCATGGGGCACGAGGAGAACTCGGGCCGTGGCGGCAACTGGGG
>DATEOG010000264.1:0-4216 GCA_035274345.1 Gemmatimonadaceae bacterium | reverse complement strand
GACCGCTCGTCACGCTTCATTGAAGTCCTCTCCGCCGGCCGTCGTACGCCCGCCGATGGGCGTGCAGCGCCTTGCGATCTCCCGTCTCCAGATGCCGACGAACACGAACGGTCCCGGCACGACGGCAGCACCGAAGTCTCCTTCGACCGCACGCTCTCCCGAGCCGGCGGGATCCGGTGCGGCCCGGGGTCGCACCGTCTTCGAGCCCGGCGCCTTCGAGCAGAGCTTCGATTCGCTCGTCGAGGGCGCGATCGCGCGCGGTGCCACCGACATCCATGTGCGCGCCGGTGATGTCGTGCAGGCGCGGATCGACGGCGTGCTCGTCGCCCTCGACACGCCGGCCCTCTCGCCGAACGACACTCGCGCGCTCGCCGCGCGCGTGCTCGAGGCCAACGGGTCGGCCGATCGGATCGACGACGTGAGGGAGCACGAGGGCTCGTGGAGCCTGCGCGGCGTCGGGCGGTTCCGCGTCAGCATCCTGCGGCAGCGCTCGAGCTTCATGGTCATCCTGCGCGTCATCTCCGACGTGCTCCCGACCTTCGCGGAGCTCGGCCTCCCGCGCGCGATCATTCACAGCACGCGCGTCGACGCGGGCCTCATCGTCGTGTGCGGCGCGCCCGAGTCGGGTCGCTCGACGACGATCGCCGCCGTCGTCAACTACCTGAACACCGCCGCCGCGACTCGCCGCCACTGCGTCCTCATCGAGCAGCCGATCGAATATCTCCACAAGAGCCAGAAGTGGAGCATGACGCAGCGTGAGGTCGGCAGCGACACCGAGTCGTTCGAGTCCGGTGTGCGCGCCGCGGTCCTCCAGGATGCCGACGCGATCGTCATCGGTGGGCTCGAGCAGCCCGCAGTCGTCGAGGCGGCATTCCGCGCGGTGGAAGCCGGCAAGCTCGTCATCGGCCGCATGGCCGCGCCCGACGCGAACGGCGCGATCCGCAACCTGCTCCAGCGCATGGAGTGCGACGACCAGCAGGCCGCGCGGCTCCGCGTCGCCGAAACGCTCCACGCCGTCGTCGCCCAGAAGTTGATCCCGCGCCAGACCGGTGGCCGCCGCGTGCTCGCCACGCAGCTGCTCTACATGACGCCCTACGTCCGCGAGTCGATCCTCGACGCCGGCACCGCCGACCACCTCGGCGACGCGCTCGTGAAAGGCCGCGACCAGTACGGCACCCAGACCTTCGACCAGTCGCTCGCCGACTCGGTGATCTCAGGCGACGTCGCGTTCGAGATGGCGGTGAAGCTGGCGGCGAATCCGTTGGATCTGGAGCTGGCGCTGAGGAAGAGGTGAGTTGGTGAGTTGGATGGTTGGTTAGTTGGTCGGTTGATTGGTGAGTTGACTGCCCTGACTACGAACCGGCGTGGAGATCCCTCAGTGGATTCTCTACGCCGGTTCGTGGCAAGTGCCGTTCAATTCACTAGTTCACCGACCAGCCAACCAACTATCCAACCAACCAACTCACTGCGTTCTCCCTCACCGCTCCACGGCCATCCCCATCGCATGATACCCCTTGTCCACGTACAGCGTCGTCCCCGTGATGCCGCTGGCCAGGGGTGAGCAGAGGAACGCCGTCGCCGCGCCGACTTCGTCGGCGGTGAGATGGTCGGTGAGCGGTGCGTTCTCGCCGACGTACTGCACCATCCGCTCGATGATGCCGATCGCGCTCGCCGCGCGCGACGCGTACGGGCCCGCGGATACCGTGTTCACGCGGATCTTCCACTTGCGCCCCGCCTCGAACGCCAGCGTGCGCGTGTCGCTCTCGAGCGCCGCCTTCGCGCTCGACATCCCGCCGCCGTAGCCGGGGATCGCGCGCTCGCTCGCCATGTACGTCAGCGACGCCACCGCGCCGCCCTCGCGCATCAACGGGCCCAGTCGCGCGATCATGCTCACCAGCGAGTACGCGCTCGCGCTCACCGCGCCGAGATAGCCGTTTCGCGACGTTTCCAGCAGCGGTTTCTTCACCTCGGGGCCGTTCGCCAGCGAGTGCACGACGATGTCGAGCGGCCGCTCGCCGAAATCCGCCACGAGCCGCTGCGCGAGGCCGTCGATCGAGCAGTCGCCGACGTCCTTGTAGCGCTTGCTCGTGCGCAGCTCCTCCGGCATGGCGTCGTACGTGTCGAACACCGCATCGAGCGGATAGATCTTCTCGAACGTGAGCAGCGAGCCGTCCGACAACTTGCGTGACTCGTCCATCTTTCCGCGCTCGAGCAGGTTCAGGAAGATGTTGAGCGCCGGCGGCCACGTCCCCACGCACACGCTCGCGCCAGCCTCGGCCAGCGCCTTCGCGATCGCGAAGCCGAACCCTCCGTCGTCCGCTACGCCGGCGACGAGCGCGCGGCGGCCTTTCAGGTCGATGTTGAGCATGACCTAGTATCACCCGGCGAGCTCCACCGGCCAACCCTGCCAGGTGGAGCACGGTCTATGCATCGCTGTCCAAGCCCGCCGGTGAAGCTCGGGCCCGGCCCTCGAGACCGAACGAACCAATGCCATCGCTGCTCTACGTGGATGACGATGAGAACATCGGGCGGATCGTCGCGCGATGGTTCGAGCGGCGTGGGCACAAGGTCCACATTGCCCGGAACGTGACCGAGGCGAAGCGCCTTCTGCTCGTCCACAGCCCGAACGCGATCTTCATCGACGTGTGGCTCGGCTCGGAGAGCGGGTTCGAGCTGATGAGCTGGATCGAGGACCGGCGCAGCCAGCTCGCCGATCGTGTCACCTTCGTCACCGGCGAGCTGGCGGAGTCGCTCGGACGCGGTCGTCGCGTGTGGCGCACGCTCGGACGCCCCGTCCTCCAGAAACCCTTCGACCTCGCCCAGCTCGAGGCGCACGCGCACGAGTACATGGCTGCGCAGAGGACGTCCGGCACGTAACGTATCCGCGTGACCCGACGCGAGTCCCGATCGACGGCCCGCCGCACGAGTGCGCACGCCGTCGTGCACGAGGGAGACACCCACGCCGCGCTGGCCGGTCCCTCACCGGGTCCGGCGTTCGCGCGCGGACTCTGGCGCATCGCCGCGGCCGACGTCTCCAGTGGCAACGCCGTCGAGTTGCTGCACGACGGACCGCGCACCTACGACGTGATGATCGCCGCGATCGCCGCGGCGCGCGAATCCGTCGTGCTCGAGAGCTACATCTTTCGCTCCGACGAGACCGGCCAGCGCTTCGCGGTAGCGCTCGTCGACGCGGTGTCGCGCGGCGTGGCAGTGCGTGTCCTCACCGACTGGATCGGCATGCGCGGCATCCGCTCCAGCTTCGTCGCCAACCTGCGGAAGGCCGGCATCGACCTGCGCGTGTTCAATCCGCCCGGTCTGCGCGCGTGGCTCGGGCTCGTGCCGCGCGATCACCGTAAGCTGCTCGTCGTCGACAGCCTGGTCGGGATCACCGGCGGCGTCGGCATCGGCGACGAATGGATGGGCAAGACGGCGCGCCACCGCGGCCACTGGCGCGACACCGCCGTGCGCATCGAGGGTCCGGCCGCGCGCGACATGCAGGCCGCGTTCGAGACGATGTGGCAGCGCGCCCAGAAGCAGGAGCGCCGCGGCTCGCACCGGCTCACGCGACGCATCGCGCGCGGCGCGCACCTCGACCCCGCCACCGCCGAGCCGGCGCTCATCGGCATCGTCGAGGGCGACCCGCTCCGCATGCGGGTCGCGCGGGCCCTCCAGATCCAGTCGATCTCCGCCGAACGCTCGATCTGGATCGCCAACGCGTACTTCGTCCCCAACTGGGCCGAGGTCGAAGCGCTGCTCGGCGCCGCCCGCGACGGCGTCGACGTCCGCATTCTCGTCCCGCAGCGCAACGACCACCCGTGGGTCACGCTGCTCACCCGCCGCTACTACCGCCGCCTGCTCACCAACGGCGTGCGCATCTGGGAGTACAAGGGCGCGATGATGCACGCCAAGACGAGCGTCGTCGACGGCCGCTGGGTGCGCGTCGGGTCCACCGACTTCAACCCGCTCGGCATCGCCATCAACTACGAGCTCGACGCGGTCATCGAAGACGCGGCCCTCGGTGCCCAGGCCGAGGCGATGTTCCTGGAGGATCTGGAGAAATCGAAGGAGATCACGATGCGGAGCCGCGTCGTCGGCAGTTAGGCGCGCGAGTGCACGGTGCGCCGGCTTATTGAAAACAACTGCATCAAGGGGTCAGACCCCTTGAACCGATCAAGGAGTCTGACCCCTTGAACCGATCAAGGAGTCTGACCCCTTG
>DATEOG010000263.1:0-3756 GCA_035274345.1 Gemmatimonadaceae bacterium | reverse complement strand
CGGCCGCTCGAGGGGCACGAAGCTGGGGATCGCCCCCGCGAGGATCGCGTCGGGGCCGTAGTTCTCGTAGAAGGGCTCGAAGATGATGACTTCGTCGCCCGGGTCGAGCAGCGCGAGGAACACGGCGGCCATCGCTTCCGTCGCGCCGCAGGTGACCGTGACCTCCCGGTCGTGGTCGACCTGCATTCCGTACCATCGCCTGTACTTCTCGGCGATCGCGATCCGCAGCGCCGAGCTGCCCCAGGTGACGGCGTACTGGTTGATGTTCCCGTGGATCGCCGCGCACGCCGCGTCCTTCATCGGCTCCGGCATCGGAAAGTCGGGGAATCCCTGCGCGAGGTTCACCGCCTCGTGCTGATTGGCGATGCGCGTCATCTCGCGGATGACCGATTCGGTGAACGTCGCGGTTCTGCGAGCTGCGAGCATGAATGAGGAGCTAGGGGTTCTGCGAAGATCCGTCCTCAGTCTCGCCCGAGGCACGGCGAACGGCTAGTCGTTCGGCTATCGCCCCCCGATTCGCGCCAGGGCCGCCCTGATCAACTCCGGCGCCGACATCCCCTTCGCGCCCCCGTCGAGCACGCCGCGCACCGCCTTCTCGGCCTCCGCCGTCGTGTAGCCGAGCGATACGAGCGCCCGGATCGCGTCGTCGGAGCCGGGTCCCGCACCACGCCCGACGCCGGAGGCAATGCCGGAGCTCTGCAGCTCGTCCAGCTTGTCGGCGAGATCGAGGATGAGCTGCTCGGCCTTCTTCCGGCCGACGCGCGGCACGCTTTGCAACGTCGCCACATCCTTCTCGCGAATGGCGCGCACGAGCCGCTCCGCGGTGAGCGACGACAACAGTCCCAGCGCCAGCGCGGGTCCCACGCCCTTGGCACCGAGCACCTTCTGAAAGACACGTCGCTCGTGCGTCGTCGTGAAGCCGAAGAGCTGCCACCCGTCTTCCTTCACGACGAGAAAGGTGTGCACGGAGCACCGCTCTCCCGCCTTCGGGAGCGCCTCGTACGCGTTGAGCGGCACGGCGACCTCGTACGCCACGCCGCCGTCGGTGAGGATCTCGATGCGGTCCAGCTCCTTGGCGATGAGCGTTCCGGAGACCTGGACGATCATTGGCGTCGCACGCTCGGCGGTGACGCAATCCGCGATGCGGCGAGCTTCGGCCGCGATGGCTCGCGCACCCTGCCACCCGAGTCGATGCGCGGCAGCGACGCGCCCATCACGCATGCGAGCGCAGCGGCCACGCCGTCCGCCGCGTCCGACGGCTGCGGCACGCTCTTGAGGCGGAGCAGGCGCGTGAGCATGAACTGCACCTGCTCCTTCGTGGCCCCGCCGGTGCCGACGACGGCCTTCTTGATCTCGGCGGGCGCCATCTCGTTCACCGGCACGTTCGCCAGTTCGGCGGCCAGCAGGATCACCCCGCGCGCGTGTCCGAGCACGACGGTCGTTCGCACGTTGCGCGCGTAGAAGACGTCCTCGACCGACAGCGCATCGGGGCGGTGTCGGTCGATCAGCTCCCGCACACCCTCATGAATTTCTCGCAGCCGTGCGGGCAGCGGATCGCGCGCGCGCGTGCGGATCACGCCGCACTCGACGAGCACGGGCACGCCGCCACCTCCGCCGCGAACGACTCCGTAGCCGGTGTTCGCCGTCCCCGGATCGATGCCGAGTACGAGCACGCGCGCCGCCTGCGTGAGGGTGAGAGTGGTGCGGTCAGCCTTCGAGCTTGGCCAGCTCGGCGTCGTCGATCTCGAAGTTGCCCCATACCTTCTGGACGTCGTCGAGATCCTCGAGCGCTTCGATCAGCTTCAGCAGCGTCTCCACGTCCGCGCCTGTCACCGGCACCGTGCTCCTCGGCACCATGGCGATCTCGGACTCGGTCGGCACGATGCCGCGTCCCTCGAGCGCGCTCTTCACCACGTGGAACGACGCGGGATCCGTCGTGACGACGTACTCCTCGTCATCGCGGCGAAAGTCCTCGGCCCCGGCGTCGAGCGCCGCCTCGAGCGTGGCGTCTTCATCGGCGTGCTTCGTTGCGTCGATCGTCAGCTGCCCTTTCTTCTCGAACATGAATGCGACAGAGCCCGGTGTGCCGAGGTTTCCTCCGTTGCGCGACATCTTGTGTCGCACGTCGGCAACCGTACGCGTCGGGTTGTCGGTCATCGCGTCGATGATCAACGCCACGCCGCCGGGCCCGTAGCCCTCGTACGTGACTTCCTGGATGTCCTCGCCGGCGAGCTCGCCCGTGCCCTTCTTGATCGCCCGATCGATGTTCTCCTTCGGCAGCGACTTCGCCTTGCCCGCCTCGATCGCGACGCGCAGCCGCGCGTTTCCCGCCGGATCGCCGCCGCCCATCTTGGCGGCCATCGTGATCTCACGAATGAGCTTCGTGAACAGCGCCCCACGCTTGGCGTCGGTCGCCGCCTTGTAGTGCTTGATCTGCTTCCATTTACTGTGGCCAGCCATACGTCGCTCGTCGTCGGAGTTCACCGGCCGTCCGCTGACGCCGGTTCGGAAATATACGTCCGGGCGGATCGAGACGGGATTCGAGGCTCTCAGGGCGTGGCGCGCATCACGAGTCCGACGTGAAAGCCCGTCAGGTCGGCGCTCACGGGACGACCGGCGATGTCCTCGGTCGCGAGCTTCCCGAAGATGGTGTAGCCGGCGCTGGGGAAGAGCACGAGCCCTCTGACGTACGCGCGAGTGCGCAGCGCGACCGTGGCGAGCCGGCTCGACTGACTGCGCTCGATCTCCGCGCTCCCCTGGCCGGGCGTGTCGAACACCTGCTGTCGCCAGTGGCGGACCTCGAGGCTCGGCTCGACGATCGTCCCCACGGTGTGCAGGCCCACGGACATGAAGAGGCTGGCCACGTTCTCACGGCCGGCGCGCTCGCCCGATGCGTACTCGCCCGGCGCGTGGAACACGTTATAGGCGGCCACCGTCCAGTCGTGGCCCCCCGCGAGCCCCGTGAGCACTCCCTGCGCGATGACGCGGTCGCCGGTGTTGTACGCCGATCCGCTCACATCGTCGCGCCCGAACGCGGCGTAGGTGACACCCAGCGCGAGCCGCCCGTCGGCGCGGGGGCGATCGACGCCCAGCCGCACGCGCACTTCGTCACCGGGTTGATAACGAAGACTCTCGCCGGGCATCTCGAACGGATCGTACGCGCGCGAGCGCCGGGCGGAGAGACCGGCGCCGACGCTCCATTCACCGAACGGCCGCGCGATGGCGACACCCCCCGTCAACGCGAGCCCGGTGCCCATGCTCGAGATCGGGAACGCGAGAAAGTCGTTGCCGATCCGTCCCGCTGCGAGGAACTGGTCGGCGTTGACGGACGATTCGCCGGTCGGGAGGTTCACCCCCGCGGTGAGCACGACGAAGTCGCCACCGAGGGTGTAGACGCCGCGGATCTGCGTGTCGGTGAGTCCGGAGATCTCGCTGCGCAGGGCGCCTGACGTCACGCGTGCGCGAGCGTATGCAGTCCCGATGTCGAAGCTGAGGCGGGATCCCGCGGGGACGGTGACGAATATCGGGATCGCGAGCTCGGCGATCGTCTCGTCGGCCGGCTCGTGCACCTGATACAGCAGGTACTGCGGAGCGAGACGCAGCTCGGTGTCGAACAGCGACTGCGCGCGCGCGAACGGATGGGGTCCGACACCACACAGGGCGAGCAGAGCCAGGAACAGCCGGTACCGCGGCGGTGCCGAACGGATCACGGCTTCCCGCGCCGCGCGGACATCATCGCCGCACGGCCATTCTTTC
>DATEOG010000262.1:0-7248 GCA_035274345.1 Gemmatimonadaceae bacterium | reverse complement strand
CTCAGCTCGAGTCGGACGAACCGTGTCACCGCTGGCCACGAGCGACGAAGCTCAAATCGCGACGATGCCGATGCCCGAGACGGTGCGGCAGGACGCGCCGCGCGGGCCGGTGCAGTCGCCGTCGTCGCCGTCGATGCTGGTGCGACTCGGCGGGCGGCAGCGGGTGCTCGCGCTCCAGCGCCGCCGCTTCTGGCGCGAGCTCGGGTTCGCGACCGCGATGCTCGCCGCCGATGCGCTCACGGTCGCCGTGATGTTCGTCGTCCTCGCGCAGCTGCCGATCCCCATCGCCGACGCGCAGCGCGAGTTCGTCTCCTTCCTGCTGCCGTCGACGCCGCAGGCTCTGCTCCGGCGCGTGACGTCGCTCGTGTTCTGCCTCGTCGCCACGCGCTCGTACTCCACCAGCAGCATGGGGAGCCAGTCGGGGCGCATCGCGCTCGCGATCCTGCTCGGTGTCGTGCTGCCGCGCTGGACGGAGCTGCTCACGGCCTCGATCGTCTCACGCAGTCTGCTGCTCGGCGGCGTGGTCGTCGCGCTGCTGCTCGCGCTGGTGGCGCAGCGGCGCGGGATGGCCGTCGCACTGCAGAGCTACGACCCACGCCGGCTCGACCAGGAGCGCACGCTCCTCGTCGGCGTGCGGAAGCAGATCGACACCTTCCTCGCGGAGCACGTGGACACCACGCTGGATCCGCCGGCGGTGTACGTGCTCGAGCCGGACTGGCCCGGCGACCAGCACGAGGGATGGCACAAGCTCTACGAGGAAGTGCATCGCTCGCGGTCGGACGCGATCATCCTCGTGGGGCCGTTCACCGACGAAGCGCTGCAGAACGTGCTGATCGCCGGCTCGGCCGCGGGGTGCCGCGTGTTCGGGCTGCGCCGTCGACCCCTGCGCGAGATGAACAACCCGACGTTGATCCGACGCGGCGAGGGGCCGATCTCGCTCCTCAGCAGCCCGGCGCTGCTCGGCTGGCAGCTCGTCGCGAAGCGCACGCTCGACGTCGCCGGCGCGATCGCCGGCCTCGTGTTGTTCGCGCCCGTGCTCGCGCTTTCGGCGATCGCGGTGAGGCTCACGTCGTCCGGCCCGGTCGTCTTCCGCCAGCGCCGAGTGGGGCTGGGGGGCGAGACGTTCGAGATGCTGAAGCTGCGCACGATGGTGCGCGACGCCGACGCGCGTGCCGACGAGGTGCAGGCCGTCAACGTCTACGGAGACCCGCGGCTGTTCAAGTCGGCGGGCGATCCACGCATCACGTGGATCGGACGGTTCCTGCGACGCAGCAGTCTGGACGAGCTGCCGCAGCTGTGGAACGTGCTGCGCGGCGAGATGTCGCTCGTCGGTCCGCGGCCGCCGCTGCCGAGGGAGGTCGCGCAGTACAAAGTGCGCCACTACGTGCGGTTCGAGGTGGCGCCCGGCATCACCGGCCCATGGCAGGTGGGCGGCCGGAACGACATCACAGACTTCGAACGCGTCGTCGAGCTGGAGCAGCGCTACATCACCGGCTGGACGGTGTGGCGTGACCTCGGGCTGTTGCTCCGCACGGTTCCAGCCGTCCTCAGCATGCGCGGCGCCCTGTAAGCAGGCTCATCCCGCGCGCCGCACCTCAGCTGTTCCGCAGTTCCCACCCCTGGTCCGGTGACAACTCTTTTTCGCACTCGGTCTCGCGACGCCGCGGGACGGACGTCGCGCCCATTGCCGGAATTTCCGGTTCGACTGGGCGCGCTTGTGCTGCTCGTCGCCGGCGTCGCCTGCACTCCCTCCGTCCCGCGCCCGGGCATCGCGCCCACGCCGCGAGGCGCCGACAGCTGGAAGGTCGAAGCGGGGGACATCGTCCGGCTCAAGAACTGGAGCGCTCCCGAGCAGTCGGGAGACCTGCCGGTGAACGAGCGCGGCGTCGTGCTCGTGCCGACGGTCGGCTCGCTCACCGTGGAAGGGCTGACGACCGATTCGCTCGAGCGCGTGATCGTGCGCGGCTTCGCGGGCCGCATCGACGCGTCGCGCGTCGACGTGCAGCTCTTCCGCCCGATCACCGTCACCGGCGGCGTGAAGAACCCGAGCGTGCAGCTGGTCGATGGCTCGACCTCGGTGCTGTCACTCGTCGCGAAGGCCGGCGGCGCGATTCGTCCCGGCGGCGACAGCCGCGTGTTCATCGTGCGCGCCAGCGCACCGACGCGTGAGGTGTCCGTCGCCGACCGCGTTGGCGATCTCGGCGTCCGCGCGAGCGATCAGCTCTACGTGCAGGATCCTCCCTTCGTCGTGCGGAACGAGATGGCGATTCGTTCCGCGTACGAGCTCGTGCAGTTCGCGCTCGGACTGCTCACCATCTACTTCCTGATCAAGCAGGACTGATCGACTCCCTCCCGGCCCTCCCTGCCATGGAAGCCCTACCACTTCCGGTCCTCGCGGACCCCGCACCAGAGATCGACCCGCGCCGCGTCTGGGCGACGATCGCGCGCAGCGCGTGGCTCATCCTCGGGTGCGTGCTGCTCGCCCTCACGGCGGGCGCGGTCGCGGTGCGTCGCATGGAGCCCGTCTATCAGTCCACGGCGTCGATCCGCATCGACGCGCGGCCGGACGCCACGATCGCCGTGGCGATGTACGGCCTGCCGTCGGACAACGTGAACCTCGTCGCCACGGCGATCGAGGAGCTGAGCAGTCGCTCCCTGTCCAACGACGTCGTGGACTCGCTGGGACTGCGACTCGTCGTCGGCGAGCCGGCACGCACGCCGCGGAGCGCGGTGCTCGCCTGGGCCAGGGTCGCGCCCGACGCGCCGCTGCGCGCCTATCGCCTGACGACGTTCGGCGACAAGCAGGTGAACGTGCAGGAGCTCGGCGGACGCGCGGTCGGCAGGTTCCCACTCGCGGGCATTGTCGCGGTGCCGGGGGCGACGTTCCGACTGGCGGAATCCGCGCTCGCCGAGGGCGCGGCCGTGGTGCAGGTCGTGTCGCTCGAGGCTGCGGCGGCGGGCGTGCGCGCCCGCACGCAGGTGAACCAGCCGAACCTGAACGCGAACATCGTCACCGTCACCTACGAGGGGAACGATCCCGTCGTGGTGCGCGAGGTCGCCAACGTCCTCGCCGCGCGATTCGTGCGGAAGCGGCTGGAGGCTGAGAAGGCGGGGGCCAGAACCACCGTGGTGTTGCTCCGGAGGCAGCTCGACACGCTCGGCCGCGAGATGCGCCAGCGCGAGATCGCGGTGAGCAACTTCCTGCAGGGGAACCGGATCATCAGCGTGGAGAACGAGGCCGCGCAGCGCACGGCGGAGATCCTGCGGCTGCAGGAGGCACGCGTCTCGGCGGCGACCGACCGCGATGCGCTCCTCGCCTCGCTCGACAACCTGCTCCGTCGCAGCGACACCGCCGACGGTCGCGTCGCCTTCGAGCGGCTGCTCTCGGTGCCCGCCTTCGCGCGGCAGCTCAACACGTCGAGCCCCAGCTCGATGGCAATCGAGCGGCTGCGCACGCAGGAGGACAGCCGCGCCAACCTGCTTCGCCGGCTGGGCCCGAACGATCCCGACGTGAAGTCGGTGGAGCGGCAGATCGAGACGTCGAAGCACGACATCGAAGTGACGACGCGGACCTACGCCGACGGCCTCGGCGAGCAGGTTCACGCGCTCGACGCGCGCATCGCCAAACTGCGCGACGACGTACAGCTCCTCCCCGCGCAGCAGGTGGAATACTCACGGCTCCTGCGCGAGCAGAAGGGCGTGGAGGACGTGATGACGCAGGTGCAGGGACGGCTCAAGGAGGCGGAGATCACCGCCGCGGTGCAGGACTCGACCGCGCAGGTGCTCGACCGCGCCGAGCTGCCCGGCGGGTCGCTCGGCACGTCGAAGCCGGTGATCTTCGCCGTCGCGCTGTTCGCCGGTCTGTTGATCGGTGTCCTCGTCGCCTTCCTGCGCGACTGGCTCGACACGACGGTGCACAACGAGCAGGACGTGATGACGATCGTGCGGGCGCCGGTGATCGGCATCATCCCGAACCTGCGGCAGGACGCGATCGGCGCGCGGGCGCGCTCGCTCGTCTCCGGGGAGATCGCGGCGAAGGCGCTCGCGCCGGTGAAGCCGGTGCGCGAGGCCGAGTCGCAGACGATGGCGGCGGAGGCGTACCGCGCACTGCGCACCAACCTGAGCTACGTGAGCCCGGCCAGACCGCCGCGCGTGATCGTCGTGACCAGCGCCCTCTCGGGCGACGGCAAGACGACGAGCGCGAGCAACCTGGCCGTCACGCTCGCGCAGCAGAACAAGCGCGTGCTGCTGATCGACGCCGAGACGCGTCGCGGCAACATGCACACGCTGTTCGGCATCCAGGCAACGCCGGGCTTCTTCGATCTCCTGTACGGGCAGGCGACGCCGGGAGAGTGCATCCGGCGCGTCACGCTCGAGGGGAGCGGCCATCTCGACGTGCTGCCGAGCGGCGGCATGCCGAGCCACAACGCGGCCGACCTGCTCGTGGCGGGACGGCTCGCGCCCTTCTTCGAGCGGCTGCGCACGCAGTACGACTACGTGCTGATCGACACGCCGCCGCTCAACCTGTTCACCGACGCCGCGCTGATCGGCGCGCACGCCGACGCGACGCTGCTCGTCGCGCGGGCGGACCGCACCGAGCGGCAGGCGCTGAAGTTCGCGGTGCTGCAGCTGCAGCACGTGCAGGCCAACCTCGCGGGCGCCATCCTGAACGGCGTGGACCTGCGCCGCAACTCGCGCTACCGCGGCGGCTACGACTTCGGCCGCTACGGAGCGTACTACGCCTGAGGCGAGGACGGACGCGATGCGGCGCTCCCGGCACTCCCTGGCGTGGCGCGCACGGCGCGCGATCGAGTCGGCGACGGCGAGCCGCCCGCTGATCCGTCGCACCGGTCCCGCATGGGCGTTCGGGGCGCTCGGTCTCGCGGGCGAGCTCTCCTTCGCGCCCGTGGTTCTGTCGGCGACGGCCGCGATCGGCGTCCTCTCGTATCTCCTGCTCGACACGCCGTGGACGCGGATGCGCGAGCAGCAGCGCCCGCGCTTCGTCTCGGTGCGGATCCTCTACCTCAACACGCTCATCCTCGCGGGCTTCTGGCTCGCGGTGATGTTCGCGTTCAGCGCGGCCGACCCGTCGCTCACGACCAACGTGAGCCAGCGGCTCCCCGAGCTGCTCGACATGGCGACGGCGCGCGACTACGCCACCGTCGCGCACCTGAAGCACCTCACCGCCGCGCAGGCGGCGCCGGGCGCCGCGGTGTCGACCTGGTTCGACGTGTTCCTCCATGGGATCATCTCCGCCGTCACGGTGAACCTGATCCTCTATGGACTCGTCGTCGCCCGGCGCCGCATGCGCGTGGTGCGCGGCACGCACGTCCGCTCGCAGCGGCTGCGCTACGACGCCAACATTGGCCTGTTCGTCGATGGAGAGCGCAGCTCCTTCCGCTGACCCGATCGCTCGGCGGCTGAAAAGCTGGCGATCGACGGTCGGCGGCGACGACCTCGCCGCGTGGTCCGCGGTCGCGGCGCTCACGCTCTACGTCACGATCGCCCTCGCCGGCGGCGGCGGACGCACCCTCACGGTCACCTACCCGCTCGGCTGCCTGATCGTCGCGCTGTTCGCCTACGTACGCAGCCCCGCGACGTACGTCGGCTTCGTGTTCTGGTGCTGGATGCTGACCCCCTTCCTGCGGCGCGTGTTCGACCTGCGCTTCGGCTATCACCCAGCGAGCCTCCTGCTCGTGGGGCCGGTGCTCGTCACCGCAGTGGCCGGGTTCACCCTGCTCCGCCGCGCGCACAGCCTGCGCGGGACGACGTACGTCCCGTTCCTCCTCGCGCTGTTCGCGCTGCTCTATGCCTACACCGTCGGCCTGATCCAGCAGCCGGTGGTGGCGGCGACGTACGATCTGCTCAACTGGGGCGGGCCGCTGCTGTTCGGGCTCCACGTCGCGCTCGAGTGGCGGCGGTTCCCTCGGCTGCGCAGCGTGTTCACCAACGTGGTGCTGTGGGGACTCGTCGTCACTTCGGCGTACGGGCTCTATCAGTTCGTCGATCCGCCGGCGTGGGACCGCGTGTGGGTGTACAGCGCCGAGATGTACAGCGTCGGGCTGCCGGTCCCCTTCCTCATCCGCGTGTTCAGCACGATGAACGCGCCGGCGTCGTTCGCCGCGTTCCTCATCTTCGCCGTGCTGGTCGGGCTGCCGGCGCCGCAGCGGTGGAAGTTCCTCCCTCTCGCGCTCGGCCTCACCGTGCTGCTGCTGACGAAGACACGCTCGGCGTGGGCCGCGTTTCTCGTCGGCGCGCTGGTGCTCCAGCTTCGCCAGCCGCTGCGCGCGCTGCCGCGCCAGTGGATCGCGCTGGCCGTGGTGCTGCTGCTCGCCGCGCCGGCGATCACGCACCCGCGTGTACTCAAGGCCGTGTCGGGTCGCGCCGCGACGCTGTCCAAGCTCGAGGAGGACCGCAGCTATCGCGAGCGGAAGCAGATCACGAACTACGTCGTCCAACAGCTCAAGCGAAATGCGGCCGGTGAAGGGCTTGGCCAGCTCGGAAGCGCCGGAAAGCTGTCCACGAAGGGACGAAAGACGTCGGTGGTCGCGCTCGACAGCGGTCCGCTCGAGGTATTCAGCGTGATGGGATGGATGGGCGGAGCCCTGTTCACGCTCGCGATGATCGGCATTCTGATCCCCATCGTGCGCGAGCGCCGCGCCCGGCGCGACGCGGTGACGAACGGCGCCGCCGCGGCGGTGATCGCGCTGCTCACGGCGTCGCTGTTCGGCAACGTGTTCAACGGCGTGTCCGGGGTGATGTTCTGGGCGGCGGTCGGGCTGGCGACGGCGGGACGCAACTACGCGCTCGCGCTCGAGCAGGCGCGCCGGTACCCCGTGCAGCCGGGCGTGCCGCTGCCTCCCTCGCTCGCCCGCTACATCACCGCCGCATGACGCTCCCGCTGGACCTGTCGCGCCCCGCGGCGCACGCTCAGCCGCTGCGCCGGATCCGATCGACGACGCGCCGCACCCCGCTCGATCTCGCGGAGCTGTGGCGCTACCGCGACCTCTGGCTCACGCTCGCGCTGCGCGACGTCAAGCTGCGCTACCGCCAGACCGCGCTCGGCGTGGCGTGGGTGGTGCTGCTGCCGCTGCTGGCGAGCGGCATTTTCACACTGGTGTTCGGTGTCGTCGCCGGTCTGCCGAGCGACGGCTCGCCGTACTTCCTGTTCGTGTTCGCCGGCTATCTGGGATGGAACGCGTTCCAGAACACGCTCCACCGCTGCGGCATCTCGCTGATCGGGAACAC
>DATEOG010000261.1:0-8800 GCA_035274345.1 Gemmatimonadaceae bacterium | reverse complement strand
GCCGCGGGCCGCTCGCCGAGCGACGTCGGCCGCGAGCTCGGGGTGACGCGCCAGCTCGAGGGCACCGTGCAGCGTGAGGGCAAACGGCTGCGCGTCACTGCGCGGCTGGTGGACGTGCGTGACGGCACGATGACCTGGTCGGATATGTACGAGCGTGACGTCACCGACCTGCTCTCCGTGCAGGACGAGCTCACGCGCGTCATCACGCTCGCCGTGCGCGAGGCGATCGGCGCGCGCATCCAGCCCTCCGACACCGCCCCCGCTCCGACGCTCGCGTCGCCGAACAGCGAGGCGTACGACCTCTATCTCCGTGGGCGCTATCAGCTCAACCGGCGAGGCGCGGCTCCGCTTCGCCAGGCGATCGCATACTTCCAGCAGGCGATCCGCCGCGATGGCGCCCTCGCGCCGGCCTACAGCGGACTGGCGGCTGCGCAGGGGCTCCTCTCGCTCTACTCGAGTGAGAATGCGGAGCGCTCGCTCTCCGAGGGACTGCGCAATGCCGATCGCGCCATCGCGCTCGACAGCGGCCTCGCTGAAGCATGGGCGGCGCGCGGCGTGCTCCACAGCCGCAGCTGGCAGTGGGCAGACGCGGAGCGCGACTTCCGCCGAGCCATGGCCATCGACCCGGCCAACGCCGACGCGCATCAGTGGCTCGGAGAGCTGATGCTCGTGCGCGGCCGCGTCTCGGAGTCGGTGGCAGCGCTGCAGCGGGCGTCCCAGCTCGATGCCGGTTCGCCCGTCGTCGCCGGATCTCTCGGCGAGGCACTGGCGCTCGCCGGACGTACGACGGACGCGCTCGCGACCGCGGAACGAGCCGTCTCGTACGACTCGAGTCAGGTGATCACGCGGGTCATGCTCGGAGTGACGCGCCTGTATGCCCGCCGGCCCGCCGAGGCGGTCGCGCCACTCGAGCTCGCGGTGCAGATGGATCCGACCTCCGCGAGGACGCTCGGACTCCTCGGCTACGCGTACGGCGCGGCGGGCGACGCCGATGGCGCGCACCGCAGCGCCGCTCGCATCGAGGCGCTTCCAGCCGGTCCCGGAACGGACGTCGCCGTCGGCCGGATCGCGCTGGCGCTCGGCGACACCGCCGAAGCGATCACGCGCCTCGAGCGCGCCGCCAGGGCGAAGGACCCTTTCTTCGCCACCGAGTTCGCGCGCTCGCCGATCTTCGCGCCGCTGCTGCCGAACCCGCGCTACCAGGCCCTGCTGCGGTCCATCGGCCTCTGACCCTCGCAGGCGTTGTCGTGCCGCGGTTTCATGCGGAGGCGCGGAGGGAACGGCGAGGCGCGGAGGGGTGCAGATTCCTCGACTCGCTGCGCTCGCTCGGAATGACAGCCTCTGTCATCCCGAGCGCAGCCGAGGGATCTGCACCTCTGTCATCCCGAGCGCAGTCGAGGGATCTGCACCTCCTCACTCTCCATCCACGACCTCAAAGTCATCAAGGGTCCGGCGGAGAGATCGTTGCGCCGCGCTCCGCGCCTCCGCGGGCCGTGCCGATCATAGCGGGCCAGGGCGCACCGCTCCGCGCCTCCGCGTGAAACCGCGGCGCGACGACGCCTGCCCGCACTTGGCGCCCGCCGAACGCGCCGTCTAGCTTCCTCTCATGACCGGGGTGCCGGCGACACGTCCGTCGCCGGCTGAGAGAGACCCGTTGAACCTGATCCGGTTCGCACCGGCGTAGGGAGTCCAAAGATGATCATGAGCACCAGAAGCAACACGCAGATGCGTCACGCGCGTGACGGCATCATCACCGACGCGATGCGCGTCGTCGCCGAGCGGGAGCAGCTCAGCCCAGAGCTCGTGCGAAGCGAGGTGGCCCGCGGCCGCCTCGTCATCCCCGCCAACGTGAACCACCTCGCCGGCTCGCTCGTGCCGATGGCCGTGGGGAAGGTCGCGAAGGTCAAGATCAACGCGAACATCGGCAACTCCGCCGTGACGAGCGACATCGACGGCGAGCTGGAGAAGCTGCAGTTCGCGGTGAAATACGGCGCGGATACGGTCATGGACCTGTCCACCGGTCACGCGCTCGACGAGACGCGCGAGGCGATCCTCGAGGCGTCGCCCGTTCCCATCGGCACCGTGCCGATCTATCAGGCGATCCAGCAGGTGAAGGAGGCGACCGATCTCACGGCGGAGCTGCTGCTCGAGGTCATCGAGCACCAGGCGAAGCAGGGCGTGGACTACATGACCATCCACGCCGGCATCCTGTTCGAGCACCTGCCGCTCGTGTACGGCCGCGTCACCGGCATCGTCAGCCGAGGCGGGTCGCTGCACGCCGTCTGGATGATGCATCACCGCAAGCAGAACCCGCTCTACGAGCGCTACGACGACGTGCTCGACATCCTGCGCAAGTACGACGTCACCATCTCCCTCGGCGACTCGCTGCGTCCCGGCTCCATCCACGACGCGAGCGATCGTGCGCAGTTCGCCGAGCTCGACACGCTCGGAGAGCTGACGAAGCGCGCGTGGGAGAAGGACGTGCAGGTCATGGTGGAAGGTCCTGGGCATATACCCATGCACCAGATAGAAATGAACGTTCGCAGACAGAAGGAGATCTGCCACGAGGCGCCCTTCTACACGCTCGGACCGCTCGTCACCGACATCGCGCCGGGCTACGACCACATCACGAGCGCGATCGGCGCCGCGATGATCGGCTGGTACGGTGCCGACATGCTCTGCTACGTGACGCCGAAGGAGCACCTTGGCCTGCCGAACGCGGAGGACGTGCGCAACGGCGTGATCGCCTACAAGATCGCCGCGCACGCCGCCGACATCGCGCGCGGGCGTCCGGGTGCGACCGATCGCGACGACGCCCTCTCGCGCGCGCGCTATCGCTTCGACTGGAACGAGCAGTTCGAGCTCTCGCTCGATCCCGATCGCGCTCGGGAGTATCACGACGAAGCGCTGCCGGCGGAGTACTTCAAGAGCGCCGAGTTCTGCGCGATGTGCGGGCCGAAGTTCTGTTCGATGCACCACACGCGCACGATCGATGAGCAGATCGAGGCGCTGGCGCAGGAGCAGGGGCTCGTCCCATCGGCACGCGAGCCTCGCGAGACGGACTACGCGCGGGAGTTGGCCGGAGCAGGGGACTGAGCCCGCACCCATTCGCGGACGACGGTCCGCTTGCCCGCCGATCGGCGTCTCGTCTGATTTCGGCGTGATGCTCGCGTCGATCAGGTTGTTCTTTGCCGTGCTCGGTCGACTCAGCCCCGCGCTCGCGGGGCGAGCCGCCGCAAAGCTGTTCGCCCGGCCACAGCGGCACGTGCGGCCGGATCGCGAGCGCGCGCTGATCGCGCGCGGCACTCGCGTTCCGCTGCCGGGCGGTCTCCACGCGACCTCGTGGGGCGCCGGCCCGACCGTGCTGCTCGTGCATGGCTGGGAGGGGCGCGGCGCGCAGCTCGGCGCGTTCGTCGATCCGCTCGTCGCGGCCGGCTATTGCGCCGTCGCGCTCGACGGTCCTGCGCACGGTGATTCTCCTGGTCGCACGACCACAGGGCCCGAGTTCGCGCTCGCCATGGTCGCCACGCGCGAGGCGGTAGGTCCGCTTGCGGCTGTGGTCGGCCACTCCTTCGGCGGGTTCACGTCGCTGCTCGCGGTGTCTCGTGGTCTCGCGACCGCGCGGATCGTCACCGTCGGCACGCCGGCCTCGGTGCCGGATGTGCTGCGCGATTTCCTGCGACTGATTCGCCTTCCCGAACGCGCGTATCCATCGATGGTCGCGGCACTCGAGGCGCGCGTGAAGGCTCCCATGGCGAGCTTCGAGGTGGAGGCGTTCGCGCCGCACGTTCACGCACCGGTGCTCGTCGTCCACGATACCGACGATCGCGAGGTTCCGTATGCGAACGGCGAGCGACTCGCCGGCGTTTTCGGCGCGCGATTGCTGACGACCAACGGCCTCGGCCATCGGCGCATCCTGTTCGCGCCCGAAGTCGTCGCCGCGGTGGTGGAGTTCATTGAAGAAGGGCGCCACGTTGGCGCGACTTACGACTCGGCGATGGAGCACCGATGAAGGCGATATACGTCCGCGAGACGGGCGGTCCGGAAGTGCTCCGGGTCGAGAACGTCGACGATCCGACTCCGGGACCTGGCCAGGCGCTCGTCCGCGTCGAGGCCACCGGGGTGAACTTCATCGAGATCTACAACCGCAAGGGGATCTACAAGTCGCCGATCCCCGGCACGCCTGGCGAGGAAGGGGCGGGCACGATCGCGGCGGTCGGACCCGGAGTGACGGAGTTCCACGTCGGCGATCGCGTCGTCTCGTACAACCTCAAGGGCTCGTACGCCGAGCTCGCGCTCGCGGACGTCGACCGCCTCATCGCGGTGCCCGACGAAGTCACGACGCGCCAGGCAGCCGCGGTGATGCTCCAGGGGATGACGGCGCACTACCTCGTGACGTCGGTCTACGCGCTGCAACCCGGCGACACCTGCCTCGTGCACGCTGCGGCCGGCGGCGTCGGACTGCTGCTCTGCCAGATGGCCAAGCGGCGCAACGCGATCGTCATCGGCACGGTGTCGACCGACGAGAAAGCGGCGCTCGCGCGCGCGGCCGGCGCCGACGAGGTCATCCTCTACACGAAGCAGGATTTCGTCGCTGAGGTCGGACGCATCACCGGCGGCAAGCTGGTCCAGGTCGTCTACGATTCCGTCGGCGCGACGACGTTCGAGAAGAGCCTGCAATGCCTTGCGCGACGGGGAATGATGGCGTTGTTCGGCCAGTCGAGCGGCCTGGTGCCGCCGTTCGATCCGCTCCTCCTCCTGCGCAACGGATCGCTCTTCCTCACACGACCCACGCTCGCGCACTACGCCGCGACGCGAGACGAGCTCGTGTGGCGCGCCGGTGAGGTGCTCGGCTCGGTGCGCGACGGCTCGCTCGACGTGCGCATCGACCGCGCGGTTCCGCTCGCCGAGGCGGGAGAAGCACATCGCGCGCTCGAGGAACGTCGCACGACGGGAAAGGTTCTGCTCGTTCCGTGACGCGGCTGCAGTTACCGGCTTCGCCTCCGCGCGTCACGATTGCGATGTGCCGCCGCATCCTGCCGCTCATGCTCGCGCTCCTGTCGACCGCCTGCGCGCGACGGGTGCTATCGACCACGTCCGCCGCCCCCGCGCCCGCGACGCGCACCGCAACGAGCGGCTCGACGCGTGTTGCCGTCCCTACGCTCGGACCGGTGTCCGGCTCGGAGACGGTGAACTACATCCTCGGCCGCGGTCTGCTCGTCCCGGTGGCGGGCGTCGTCGTCTCGCAGCTCCGCGATACCTTCGACGAAGGCCGCGACGAGGGCCGCGTCCACCGTGCACTCGACATCCTCGCTCCGCGCGGGACGCCCGTGCTGGCCGCCGACGACGGTCGCGTGCTGCGCGTGCGGCCCAACGCGCTCGGCGGCAACACGATCTATGCGACGGACCCGAGCGGCCGGGTCGTCTACTACTATGCCCACCTGGACGCCTACCAGCCCGGGCTCAGCGAGGGCGCAACGATCTCTCGCGGCGACGTGCTCGGCACCGTCGGTACCACGGGGAACGCGCCGAAGGACACGCCGCACCTTCACTTTCAGGTGATGCGAATGCCCTCCGACGGCAAGTACTGGGACGGCGAGGCGATCAACCCGTATCCGCTCTTTCTCCTCCTGCACGCTGTGCGGCCATGACCCTGACGTCGAAGGAGCGCGCTGCGCTGCGCGCCGAGGCCCATCATCTCCAGCCACTGGTGCACGTGGGGCATCACGGGCTCACCGATGCGCTGCAGCAGACGCTCGACGACGCGCTTCGCACGCACGAGCTGGTGAAGGTGGCGCTGGCCAAGTCCACCGACGTTTCGGCGAAGGACGCGGCCCATCAGCTGGCCGAGCGGCTGGGCGCCGACGTCGTGCAGACGATCGGCCGTACCTGCACGCTCTATAGGGAAAATCCTGACCTCGAGCGCAAGAAGGGCGCAGCGCCGCCCTGGCGCTGAGCGGTCCCGTTGTCGAGGGAGTGAATCGCGTTATCTTGGACGAGTCGAGTTCACTTCGCGGGATCCATTGAGGCGAACATGCCCTACGTCATTACCGAAGCCTGCATCAACACCAAGGACAAGGCGTGCGTGGACGTCTGTCCGGTGGATTGCATCTATGAGGGCGAGCAGCAGCTCTTCATCCACCCCGACGAGTGCATCGACTGCGGGGCCTGCGAGCCGGAGTGTCCAGTGACGGCGATCTTCCCGGAAGAGGACGTGCCCGCGAACCTGAAGTCCTACGTCCAGCTGAACCGGGACGTCTTCAAGAGCGACAACCCACCCGGCCGCCCGACGCGCTGACACGCGGGCGGCGGAGGCGCGCACGATGCTTCGCGCCCTGACCTTCGACTACTGGGATACGCTGTACGAGGGCGGTGCGCTTCCCGAGCGCGTCGCCCTTCGCCGCACTGCGGTCGGTGCGCTGCTCGGCGCGTACGGTCGGTCGCTCCCCGAGGAACAGCTCCGGCGCATCTACGAGGAGTCGGGACGCGAAGCCCAGCGTTGGTGGAGTGAGGAGCAGCGCGGCTACACGACCAAGGATCGTCTGCGCTGGATTCTCGAGCGCGCCGCCGTGACACCCCGCGAAGGCTGCGAGCACGTGTCCACGGCGGCCGACGCCGTGGACAACGCGCTGCTCATGCTCCCCCCGGCCATGCTGCCGGGCGCGTGGCAGATGCTTCGCACGCTCCGCCGGCACTTCGCGCTCGCCGTCGTCAGCGATACGGGCTTCGCCTCGGGACGCGCGCAGGACCGCCTGCTGGAGAAGGACGCCGCGCGCGAGTTCTTCAGCACGACGATCTACTCCATGGACGTCGGCCACGCGAAGCCGCGCCCCGAGATCTTCCGCCACGCCGTCGAGATGCTCGGCGTCGAGCCGCACGAGATCCTGCACATCGGCGACAACGAGAACACCGACGTCCGCGGCGCGCTCGCCGCCGGCTTCCGAGCCATTCGCCTGGACTTCGTCAGGGCGGGCGGACCGAGCCAGGCGGAGTTCGTGGCGCGGAGCTACGAGGGGCTGACGGAGTATCTGCTGAAGCAGAAGAGTGGTGAGTGGGGAGTGGTGGGTGATGAGTGACTGCGAACGCTTTCATCCATTACTCACCACTCACTACTCACCACACCCAACCGTATTTCTGCTTCGCCAGGAACACTGCTGTGATCACGGCGTACTGCAAAAACGTCGACACCTCGCTGCGCCACGCCTCGCCCCAGTGGTGCTCGCCCCGTTCCGGCGGACCCGAAGGCGGACGCGGGATCCAGCGTGACGTGCGCGCCTTGTAGGCGAGATACTCCGCGCCGAAGATCGATTCGAGCACGCCCTCCTCGTAGCGAACGATCAGCGTGTACTCGATTGCGAACAGCAGCACGGCGACGGGGATGAACCACAGCACTCCGGAGATCACCGTGAAGCCGATCCAGATCAGGAAGTTCCCGACGTAGAGCGGATTCCGCATCCACGCGAAGATTCCGTACGTCACCAGTCGCTGCACGCTGCGCGATCGGCGGCGCGTCACCGTTCCGGCCGCGGCGACGCCGGCGAGTCGGATCGCCTCACCGATCACGATGAGCGCGAAGCCGATGATCCAGTTGCGCGGCTGCATCGTGCCGCGCGCCAGCAGCGGTACGAGCAGAAAGGGAACTGGAAGCCATCCGCGATGACGGAACAGCACCGCGCCGATCCGCGCGCTGGGCCGCCGCTCGGCCTCCGAGATCCCGGGCGGCGTTGGGGCGGGAGCGGATGGCGTGGAATCGCTGGATGACATTGGCCGTGACGAGGGACGAGAGCGCGTGGAATTCCAAAGCTCGTCGGCGTGCCGTCGATGCTCAAGCGCGCCCGTGCGCTCGCCTCCGGTCCTCAGTGGTACAGGAGCGTGCCGAGGAACTCGCCGACGATGTGGTTGAATGCGGCCGAGCGCTCGAGTGGACAGAGATGACCGCTCTGCTCGAGGATCTCTACACGGCTCTTCCGAATCGAAGCGGCCATGCCGCGCACGACCTCGGGCGTCGTGATGGTGTCCTCGGCGCCGACCACGACGAGCGTCGGCACGTCGATCGTCGCGAGCAGCGGCGTCGAGTCGGGGCGGTCGGCCATCGCGCGCAGCGCACCGATCGCCCCCTCCGGCGGCACGGATGCCATCATGCGTCGCACGGTGTCCACCAGCGGCGGATGCCGCTCGATCGTCGAGCGTCCGAGCATCGACGGAAGCTGCCGCTCCGCGAGCGCCGTCATCCCCTCCTGCTCGATCGAAGCGATCGTTTTGGCACGGTTGGCCCGCCCCTCGTCCGTGTCGGCGGTGGCGCGCGTGTCGGCGAGAACGAGTCCGCGTATGCGGTCGCGATGGCGCCGCAGCATCGAAAACGCGATGTACCCGCCCATCGACAGGCCGCACACCACCGCGCGCGCAATACCCAGCGAATCGAGGAATCCGATCAGGTCGTCGGCGTACTGGTCGATCGTGTATGGACCGCGCACCGTCGAGCCGCCGGTGCCCCGCAGATCGGGGGCGAGCACGCGCGCGTACGTCGCGAGCCCACCGAGCTGTCCCGACCACAGCGTGCGATCGTGTGGCCAGCCGTGCACGAGAAGCAACGGCGTGCCGCTGCCTGCCTCGTCGTAGGCGATCTTCAATCCGTTCGGCAGTAGCGCGATCATGGTTCGTCTCCGCGAGGGGCGCCCGATTGGCGTCCGATGGCGCCGAGGTCGAGCCATCGTCCGTCGAACGTTAGCCAGTACAGCACTCGCTCGGCAGGCGCGGCGCGCGCGTGCGCGAGCGCCGCCGCGAGCGCCTTCGCGCTGTA
>DATEOG010000260.1:0-4829 GCA_035274345.1 Gemmatimonadaceae bacterium | reverse complement strand
GGCTGCTCGTGCTCGAGGATTCGCTCTCCCTCGCAATGACCGAGCTGTCGGCCACCGATAGCCTCGCGGCTGAAGCGGCTCGCTCCGCGACGACAGCGATCGCGACCGCGCCTCCCGCGGCGCGGCGCGCGAGCAAGCTTCTCACGCCTGGCCTCCGATCGACGGCGCGACGACGCGAGCGCGCAGTGGACGAGGCGCCGAGCGGCAGCGCGATCGAGGGGCTGCCGGTGATCGGCGCCATCGCGAGCCGCTTCTCTCGTTCCCGACGGCACCCGCTCCTCCACATCGTTCGTCCGCACCTCGGCGTCGACGTGGCAGCACGCAGGGGAACTCAGATCACCGCGCCGGCGCCCGGTCGGGTGGCCTTCGTGGGCAGAAAGCTCGGCTTCGGACTCGTCCTCGAGATCGACCACGGCAACGGTGTGCTCACGCGGTACGCCCACTGCGGCAGCGCCCTGGTCGCCGAGGGCGCACGCGTGGAGCGCGGCGCGCCGATCGCCACCGTCGGAACGAGCGGCCTCGCGACGGGACCACACCTGCACTACGAAGTGCTGGTGAACGGCCGACAGGTGGATCCGCTGCGGTACAAGCTGGCACAACCCCGTGCGGACACGGCCGCGGCGTCAGTTCCCGCCGCGCCTGCTCCGAGCGTTGGCGCGCCTGCTCCCATCGCTGCGACGCCCAACTCCACCGCCACGCCGGTCGCGACGCCGCGTCCCGAGGCGACCTCCGCCATCCCGTAGCGTGGCCGGCGATCGTGCGCGCCGAACCCCGGGAGTGCGTCCGATCTTCGGTACGCCTTCTGCACTCCAAGGCGGCGCCATGACCGAGGGAGCACGAGATGAGCAAGCTGCTTCGCGGACTCGCCGCGGGCTATGGAGCGAAAAAGCTTGGCGGCGGCTGCTTCAGCACGGTGCTGATCTTCCTGCTGCTCTGGTGGTTGCTGGGTCACTTCGGTTGGGCCCGCTGACGTAAGCGCCATGTCGGACGAGATCGCGTCGCAGCCTGTTGCCCCGAACACGGACGTGCCCGAAGCGACTGCTTCGCGCCCGGCCGAGCGTCGTCACGCGAGCGATCGCCGGGCACAGGGCGGAGGCGGCCGACGCTCGCCGCGGCGCACGTCCCTGCTCGCGTACATCGCGCGCTCGCTCGTCCTCGTGCTCGCGCTGGCGGGAGTGATCGTCTTCACGATCCGGCACACGCGACCGGTGTATGCGTCTCGCGGCACGCTCGCCCAGGAGTTGCGCAAGCACGCTCCCGAGGCCGCCGCCGTCCTGATCGACACCGACAGTACGCCGATGCAGCGCTTTCTCGCGAGCGAGAAGTTCCGGGACGAGAAACAGAACTTCTACGAAGATCTCATGCGCACGAAGCAGCTCGATTCGGCGCGCGCCGACTCGATCGCGACGTACGCCGTGCGCGAGGGCTACATCCGCGGGATCTCGCCGGCCATCATCTTCGGCGTGATGCTCACCGAGAACGCGCGGTTCATCTCGGGAGCGCTCTCGAACGTCGGCGCCGTGGGTCTCATGCAGGTCTACCCGAAGGTCTGGTTGAAGAAGCAGTTCACCGACAGCCTGGGCAAAGACCTCGCGAGCGACTCGACCAACGTACGCTTCGGCGTCTTCATTCTGAGCGAGTACTTCAACCCCCGCACCGGATCGGGCGCGCGCAGGTCGCGCGATTTCCGCACGGCGCTGCTGCGCTACAACGGCTGCGTGCGCGGTACGAATACGCCGCACTGCAAGAACTATCCGGACAAGGTGAAGCGGTACGTGGAGGCGTCGGCCACGTCGATCTGCGACGGGCGAGGGTTCTACGAGTGCATCGCGAAGCCGTTCGTCGAGGGGCTGTTCGGCGAACCTCCGACTGCGTCGCGATAGAGCGGACGCTCAACCCTCGCGCATCGTCTGAAGGCCGCGCGCCAGCTCGGCGCGGGGCGCCTGCCCCAGCCGCTCGTCGATGGCGCGTTCGTGCTCGGCCAGAATGGTGTTGGCGCGCTCGTACGCGGCGCGCCCCGCCTCGGTCAACGCCGCGCGAACGGTGCGCCGATCGTTCGGATCGACGGTGCGTTCCACGTAGCCGTCGGCCTCGAGCCGGTCGATCAGCGCCGTCACGTTCGACCGTCCGCAGCAGTGACGCTCGGCGAGCTGGGTAAGCGTCAGAGGTGCTTCGGCGAGCGCGAGATGACGGAGTGCGCCGAGCTTGGCGAGTGAGAGCCCCTCGTCGGCCAGCGCGTGCTCCACGCGCGCTTCGACGGCGCGCGCCGCGTCGAGCAGGAGCAACGTGAGGGCGCAGCCGCGACCGCCCATCAGCTCTCCTCTCCTCCGCTCGGCACGTCGACGGTGTGCGTCGAGTGTCTTCCGCGAAACACGCCGCGATGCGCCGTCTCCGCGAGCGCCGTGACGTGTTTCGCAATCGTCTCGTAGCGATCGGCGGGCAGCCCCAGTCCGACCTGCTGGACGTGCACGCGCAGCGAGCGGCAGATCTCGGCGAGCGGCACCTCGCGCTCGCGCGCCTCCTGCACGTATTCCGTCACCGCCGCATCCAGGTCGGCCGACGCCCAGTCGTCTTCGGCAATCGCGTTCCACAGCGATCGCCTCAGCCTCTCGCTAGCCGTGGGTCCGTGCATGCCGCCACCTCCTCGGGTTGGGCCTCATGGTCTAGACGACCCGCGTACCGCGTTCGTCAGCGGCTGGGCGCGTCCGTGTCGAGCGCAAGGTGCTCGGCGATGGTCGACGAGCCGGCCTCGCTCCCCTCAGTGTCGCCGTGGCTCTCCGACATCCATCCATCGAACATGAGCACGGGCCAGAGCGTCGCGGTGTTGTTCGCGTAGCCGCGGACGTGCTCGTCCCACAGATGGCGCACCTCCATCGGATCGAACACGCCATGACGCGCGACACGCGCCGCCTCGAGCTTCGCGTCGGCCCAGTCACGCAGCGGGCCACGCAACCAGTCGTGCAACGGAACGCCGAACCCCATCTTCGGGCGCTCGACGAACTCGCGCGGCACGTAGCGATCGAGCAGACGGCGCAGCAGCCACTTCGACTGCTTGTCCCGGAGCTTCGTGTGCAGTGGAAGCCTCGCCGCGAACTCGACGACGCGATGATCCAGGAAGGGCGTCCGCGTCTCGAGGCTCACGGCCATCGCCGCACGGTCCACCTTCACGAGCACGTCGTCCGGCAGGTAGAACATCAGATCGAGGTGCATCATCTGCCGCGCGAACGTCGCCTCGGGCATCAGATGCGACAGGTCGGTGAGCGCCGTCGGCAGGCGTCTGGCGTCCGGGACGAGCCGCGAGACGTCGCACCACGACGAGAGCAGCTCCTGATACAGATCCTCGCGCCACTCGCACCGCAGCAGGCGCGCGAGCTTGCGCCGCTTCACCGCGAGCCGGCGAGCGCGACGCGTCCCTCGCGACTCCTCTTTCGGCCAGGGCTCCCAACCGCCGCGGAGCGCGTCGTCGTCGACCACGTCGACCCGTTTCGCGAGCGCGAGTCGCGCGGGACGCGGAATGAGCCGGAGACGCCGCCAAATCGTGTCCAGCCCGACGTAGCGGTCGTAGCCGCCGAACAGCTCGTCGCCGCCGTCACCGGTGAGCGCCACGGTGACCGAGTCGCGCGCGAGGGCGGAGACGAGATACGTGGGGATCTGCGACCAGTCGGCGAACGGCTCGTCGTACATCGACGGCAGCCGGTCGATCACACGCATCGACTCTTCGGCGCTCAGATAGTGCTCAGTGTGGATCGTGCGCAGATGCGCTGCCACCGCGCGAGCGTGCCGTGCTTCCTCGAACTTCGGATCGAAGAAGCCGATCGAGAACGTACGCACCGGCGTCTTCGACTGCGCCTGCATCATCGCGACGACGGTCGTGGAGTCGATCCCGCCGGAGAGGAATGCGCCGAGGGGAACGTCGGCTACCATCTGGTCGGCGACGGCACGACGGAGCAGCACGTCGAGCTCTTCGACCAGCTCGTCGTCGGATTTGTCGGTCGGTCTGGCAATGCCCGCTCGCGCGATGTCGATCGCCGACCAGTAGCTCGTGACGTGTGGCGTGAGCCCATCGCGTGGTCGGAACCGGAGCACTGTACCGGGCGCGACCTTTCCGACGTCCTGATAGATCGAGTACGGCGCGGGTACGTAGCCGAACCGCATCAGCAACGCGACGGCGCCGTGATCGATCTCGCCCTTGAAGTGCGGGTGATTGCGGATCGCCTTGAGCTCCGAGGCGAAGACGAGCGAATCCCCGCACACCCCATAGTAGAGCGGCTTTTCTCCGACGCGATCGCGTGCGAGATAGAGCTCCTGGTCGCGTACGTCCCACACGGCGAGCGCGAACATTCCGGTGGCTTCTCGCAGGGTGGCGGCGACGCCCCATGCTTCGAATCCGGCGAGCAGCACCTCCGTATCCGAGGTGCCACGAAACGTGGCGCCAGAGGCGCGCAGTCGTTCACGCAGCGCGCGGAAGTTGTAGATCTCGCCGTTGAACGAGATGACGTAGCGGCCGAAGGGCGACCACATCGGCTGCGCGCCGGTGGCCGAGAGATCGAGGATCGAAAGCCGGCGGTGCCCGAGCGCAACGGGCGTATCGGCGGGCACCCAGTGGCCGTCGGCATCCGGCCCGCGATGCGCGAGCCGGAGCGTCATGCCCCGCACGACCTCTCTACGAACGGATGCCGAGAGAGATGGCGACCAGAAGCCAGCAATACCGCACATGCAATCTCCTCCGTCGGAGCGGCGCGCAGAGCCTGTCGACCTCGAGGCCGTGCGTCAAGCATTGGACCACGAGGAAGGTAAACATATGATTGGCGTCTGGGGCCAAATTGTTC
>DATEOG010000259.1:0-3290 GCA_035274345.1 Gemmatimonadaceae bacterium | reverse complement strand
CCCGACGAGCACCGGCGCGGATACGGGATGTTGTGTCCACCACACCGTGAGCGGCCTACGAGGCGTGTGCACGAACACGACCTCACTGAGCGTTCGCTCCCAGAATCGCTCCCGAACCACGACGGACGCGCGCGCCACGTGGCCCATCACGAGCCGGCTCGCCGCGTTCCGCAGCACCGGGATCTCGGGTTCGAGACGGAGCGTGTCGTCCTGCAGCATGGCAAGGGGCAGGGTGACGATGACGGCGCGTGCCGCGTGCGTGGCGCCCTGGGCGTCCACCACGTGAACGCCGGTGTCGCTCCACTCGATGCGTCGTGCCGCCGCCCCGAACCGGACGATGCCCCCGACCTCGCGCTCGATGTGCACGATGAGCGCCGCATAGCCGTTCACGATGCGACGCGCCGACGCTGCTCCTTCCGTCGGGTTCCCCTGCTCGGCGAGCGACCGCTCGCTGATCAGGGCCGGGTCCGCGCCGGCGAATCCTTGCACGAACGCGTCGGCGAGCTCGCGGTCGCGGGCCAGCCGCGCGCCTCCGGGACGCGTATCGAGAAATTCCTGGAACGATCGGTCGGTCTTTCGCTTCTTGCTCATGAGGGCGAAGACGCGCCCCATCCGGGTCCAGATCGGACCCTGCGGCGTGAGCTCGCCGTCGTCGGAGCGCACGTGCTCGCCCGTCACGGGTACCGTCGCGAGTCGCGCTTCGTCGACCAGCCGCGTCGTCACCGGTGCATCGCCGTGGATGAACTCGGCGCCGAGCTCGATCGGCATCCCTGCGCGCGTCTCGAACAGCGTGAGCACGCGGCCGCCGACGCGGTGGCTCGCCTCGAGCACCACCACCCGCTTGCCGGCGCGTACGAGCTCGCGTGCGGCCATCAGGCCCGCTGCGCCGGCGCCGACGATGACGACGTCCTGTGACGTCGGCGCACCGGCGTCGCGAGTGACACGGAGCGAAGACATCGATCGTTCCATTGGATAGGGTGCACGTTCGATCACGTGTCTACCACACGAACCGCGCCGCCGTGCATGTATGGTGTCGTATGGCCGGCGCCCGCGTTTTCCCCTCGACGACGATTGCCTTGCTGTATCTGTTTAATCACCGGCACGACGACGATCACGACGACCATGGCGGACTCCACCGCGACCTCACCGCGACCGGTTCGGCGATGGGACGGCGTGACGCGCTGCGCCGCTTCGCGTTCGGCGCCGGCGCGCTGGCACTGTTCGGCTGTGGTGATGCGGGCTCGGGCGTGCTCACGGGCGCCGACACCGTCATCGACACGGGCGGTGGCTCGACGACCGGCGGATCGACGTGCACGAAGATCCCGTCGGAGACGGCCGGCCCGTTTCCGGGTGACGGCTCGAATGGCGCGAACGTGCTCAACCAGACGGGCGTGGTGCGCAGCGACATCCGCTCGAGCTTCGCCGGCCTCTCGGGGTCGGCGGCCGGAGTGCCGCTCACGATCAGGCTCACGCTGGTCTCCGCGTCGACGTGCGCGGTGCTCGCTGGTCGCGCCGTCTACCTGTGGCACTGCGACGCGCTCGGCCGCTACTCGCTCTACACGAGTGGCGTGACCAACCAGAACTACCTGCGCGGCGTGCAGGCGGCCGACGCCAGCGGCGTGGTGACCTTCACGTCCATCTATCCGGGTTGCTACGCGGGGCGGTGGCCGCACATCCACTTCGAGGTGTACCCGACGCTCGCGTCGTCCACCAGCGTGGTCAACAAGATCGCGACGTCGCAGATCGCGCTGCCGAAGGCGGCGAACGATCTCGTGTACGCGTCGAGCGGCTATGGCAACAGCGCATCCAACGCGTCGCAGATCTCGCTCGCCTCCGACGGCGTCTTCAGCGACGGCGCGGCGCTGGAGCTGGCAACGGTCACCGGCAGTGTCTCGAGCGGCCTGGTCGCGTCGCTCACGGTGGCGGTGTAGGGCCCGCCGTCGTCCCGAGCGCAGTCCAGCGATCTGCACTTTCCCGTCATCCCGAGCGCAGTCGAGGGATCTGCACTTCGGCAGAATGGTGCGGATCCCTCGACTCGCTCCGCTCGCTCGGGATGACCCTCGGAGCCCGCCTCTTGACGCGCTGTCCAGGATACCAGAAGTTGCGTCCATCATGGAGGAACGACCGGCCGACCTGACCACGCGAATGGCGGAGCGCGTGCGAGAGCTCCGTGCCGCGCGTGGGCTTTCGCTCGACGCGCTCGCGGAGCGGAGTGGCGTCAGTCGCTCGATGATCTCGCTCGTCGAGCGCGGCGAGAGCAGCCCCACCGCCATCGTGATCGAGAAGCTCGCGGCGGGACTCGGCGTGACGATGGCGGCGATGTTCGACGCGCCCATCGCCGACGGCGCCACGAGTGGTCCGATCGCGCGCCGCAAGGATCAACCGCTGTGGCGAGATCCCGGCTCGGGCTACGTCCGTCGCAATGTCTCCCCCGCCGGCGTCCCCCAGCCGATGCAGATCGTCGAGGTCGAGTTCCCACCCAGGGCGCGTGTCGCCTTCGAGACGGGCGCGCGCGACGTGCGCATCCAGCAGCAGATCTGGGTGCTCGAGGGCACGATCGACATCACCGTCGGTGACGACCGCCATCGACTGCGCGACGGTGACTGTCTCGCCATGCAGCTCGACCGCCCGACGATGTTTCACAACCCGACGCGAAAGCCGGCGCGCTACGCGGTGGTGATGGCGTCAGATCCCACGAGACGATGACGGATACGCCCTGGACCCTCCGTCGCCTCCATGCCGTGAGCGATGCGGAGATCGGAGCGCTGTCGACGGTGCTGATCGACTGCGTCGACGGCGGCTCGTCGGTGAGCTTCATGCATCCACTCACGCGCGAACGCGCCGACGCGTTCTGGCGCACGGTGGCCGACGGCGTCGCTGTAGGCGCGCGCGCGCTGATCGTCGCCGAGGACGGCGCGGGCATCTGCGGCACCGTGCAGCTCGTCCTCGACACGCCCGAGAACCAGCCGCATCGCGCCGAGCTCGTGAAGATGCTCGTGCACCGCCGCGCGCGACGGCAGGGGCTGGGCGCTGCGCTCATGAGGGCCGCGGAGTCGATGGCGCTCGACTGCGGCCGCACGCTCCTCGTACTCGACGCCGTCACGGGCGATGCGGGCGAGCGTCTCTACACGCGGCTCGGCTGGACCCGCGTCGGCGTCATCCCCCGCTACGCGTTGATGCCCGACGGCCGCTACTGCTCCACGACGTATTTCTATCGCGACTTGGCGTAAGCTGTTTGTCGTTTTGAATGACCTCATCCTCTCGGGCGGCGCGCGGCACAAGCGTGTAGG
>DATEOG010000258.1:0-2937 GCA_035274345.1 Gemmatimonadaceae bacterium | reverse complement strand
CGACGTGCGCGCGGAGCTCCGCCTCGGCGCGCTCGTCCCGCCGCTGCTGCTGCTCCTCGTCGATCGCCGTGAGACGCAAGGTGAGCGACGCAAGCTCGGCGCGCAGACCTTCGGTGTGCTCCTTGAGCTGCTCGACGACCGCGTCGAGCCGATCGTGATAATCGGCGTGAACGCGCGTGAAGACACGATCGGGCGTGGTGGCACGGCGAGCCTCGAGGGCGCTGAGCCAGTGCTCGTACTTCCGCCGTTCGGCCATGAGCGACTCGACGAGCGAGAGCGACTCGTCGGCGTCGCCGCCCTGACCTTGCGCCGTCTTGTGGTGCTTCTGCGTCTCGTGGCTCATTCGTCCTCCTCGTCCTTCTTCATGCGTGCCGCGTCCGCTTCCCAGCCGAGTCGCGCCGCTTCACGTGCCCTGCGAAGTGCCGCAACGTCCTCCGCGCGAAGCGAAGTCACCGGTCCGATCGGCAACGCCGCATGCAGGATACGTGCAGCGTGCTCCAGGCTCTCCATGCGTTGATGCGCCAGCCGCAGCGTCGGTCCCACGGTGGTCGCGCCGTGGCTCGCCAACAGGAACGCATCGTGATCGGCCAGATACGGCGCCATGGCATCACCGAGTGCGGGTGTGCCAGGTAGAGCGAACGGCACCAGGGGTACACGGCCGAGGTGGAAGATAACTTCGGGGAGCACCGCGTCCATGAAATCGCGGCCGGCGACACCAAACGCGGTCGCGACCGGCGGATGCGCGTGCACGATGGCGCGCACGTCCGGCCGGTCGCGGTAGATGCGCAGATGCATCCCCACTTCGGACGAGGCGCCGGGGCCCTCGGTCACCTGCTCCCCGTCGGCCGTCAGCTCGACGAGTGTGTCCTGCGTCACATCCACCTTCGATAGCCCCGAGGGGGTGACGAGGATGTGACCGCTTCGGAGTCGTACGCTGACGTTGCCGTCCTGTCCGGCGATCAACCCGCGATGGTACAGCCGGCCGCAGACGGTGACGATCTCCTCGGCGAGCGATGCCCTGGACACTTCAGACTACACGGCGCGCCGATGGATCACGCGTCCGTCCACCACGGTGAGATCGACGAGGCCGCGCAACGCCTGGCCGGAGTAGGGCGTGTTGCGCCCCTTCGACGCGAAGCGCGACGGATCGACCGTCCACTGCGCGTCCGGATCGAACACCGTCACGTCGGCAAGCGCGCCCTTTCTGAGTGTGCCGCCGGGCAGGTTGAAGAGCCGCGCCGGTGAGCACGACATCCGCTCGACGAGCAGCGGCAGCCCGATGATCTGCGAGTGTACGAGCCACGTCAGATTGACCGCGAGCGCCGTCTCCAGTCCGACGATGCCGTTGGGAGCGTCGGCGAACTCGCGCTCCTTCTCGTCGTAGTGATGCGGCGCGTGGTCGGTGGCGATGACGTCGATCGTGCCATCCTTCACCGCCGCCTGCAGCGCCTCGACGTCGGCCTGCGTGCGAAGCGGCGGATTCATCTTCGCGTTCGTGTCGTACCCCTCCACCGCTGCTTCGGTGAGCGAGAGGTGGTGCGGACATACTTCGGCGGTCACCTTGATCCCGCGCTCCTTGCCCCACCGGATGAGCTCCACGGATCCACGTGTGCTCATGTGGCAGAGGTGGATGTGCCCGCCGGTCAGCCTCGCGAGGAGGATGTCGCGGATCGCCATGATCTCCTCGGCCTCCGCGGGGATGCCTCGCAATCCGAGGCGAGCGCTCACGATCCCCTCGTTCATCGCACCACCGTTGGCGAGCGTCGGCTCCTCGCAGTGGTCCGCCACGGGGATGCCGAAGGTGCGCGCGTACTCGAGCGCCGTGCGCATCAACTGCGCGCTCACCACCGGCTTGCCGTCGTCGCTCACGGCGACCGCGCCCGCGCCGACCATCTCGCCGAACTCGGCGAGCGTCTCACCCTTCTCTCCGATCGAGATCGCACCGATCGGATACACACGCGCCGCCGCGGCACGGCGCGCCTGGCCGAGGATGAAGCCGACCGCGGCCTGATTGTCGGTGACGGGGTCGGTGTTCGGCATCGCGCAGACGGCGGTAAATCCGCCCGCCGCCGCGGCACGCGCCCCCGACGCGATGGTCTCCACCTCTTCGCGGCCGGGCTCGCGCAGATGGCAATGCACGTCGATGAACCCGGGCGTGACGACACGCCCGGCGCAGTCGATCGTCTCGAGCTCGTCTCCGTCGCGGCGCACCTCACCAAGCCGGCCGACTGCCTCGACGACGCCGCCGGAGAGCAGCACGTCGCCCGTCTCGTCGATGTTCTGCGACGGATCGAGGATGCGGCCGCCGCGCAGCAGCAGCATGCCCGTCTTCGCGACGGACCTCATCGAACCCCCTTCGCGGATTCCGCCAGCTCGGGGCGACCGCCCGCCAGCAGATAGAGCACCGCCATTCGTACGGCCACGCCGTTCGTCACCTGGTTGAGGATCACGCTGTGCGGCCCGTCGGCGACGTCGGAGTCGATCTCGACGCCGCGATTCATCGGGCCCGGATGAAGGATGAGCAGATCCTTCGGCGCGCGCTCGAGCCGCTCGCGCGACACGCCGAACACGCGGTTGTATTCGCGCAGCGAGGGGATGTAGCCCGCCTGCATCCGCTCGAGCTGGAGGCGAAGCACGTTGAGTGCGTCGGCCCACTGGATGGCCTCTTCGATGCGCGAGAAGACGGTGACGCCCATCTCGTCGATCGCGTTCGGCAGGAGCGAGCGCGGTCCACAGACGGCGACGTCCGCGCCCATCTTCTTGAGACCCCAGATGTTCGAGCGCGCCACGCGCGAGTGCAGGACGTCGCCGCAGATGCACACCTTGAGGCCGGCGAGCCGCTTGAAGCGGTCGCGCAGCGTGCGCAGGTCGAGCAGACCCTGCGTGGGGTGCTCGTGCGTCCCGTCGCCCGCGTTGATGACGTTCGACTCGATGCGC
>DATEOG010000257.1:0-2908 GCA_035274345.1 Gemmatimonadaceae bacterium | reverse complement strand
GCGGCGGTCGCCAACGGTCTTCTGCACCTGCTGGTGAAGCGCGGCGCCGTGGACCTCGACTTCGTGCGCGAGCGCACGGAGGGGTTCGAGCAGTTGCGGGGCGTGCTCGCCACCTACTGGCCGGAGCGCGTCGAGAAGATCACCGGCGTCTCGGAAGCGCAGCTCGTGAGCGCCGCGACGCTGCTTGCCAAGGCTCGGCGCCCGATGGTGCTCACGGCTCGCGGCGCGGAGCAGCAGGCGCAGGGCGTCACCAACGTGCTCGCGTTCATCAATCTCGCGCTCGCGCTGGGGCGACATGGACAGCCGTTCGCCGGCTTCGGCACGATCACCGGCCAGGGAAACGGCCAGGGCGGTCGCGAGCAGGGTCAGAAGGCGGACCAGCTTCCCGGCTACCGGAAGATCGACGACCCGGCTGCGCGCGCGCACATGGCCGCCGTCTGGGGAATCCCGGAGCACGAGATCCCCGGTCCCGGACGCTCGGCGTACGAGCTGCTCGACGACCTCGGTCGCGACGGCGGCGTGCGCGCGCTGATCCTCATCGGATCCAATCCGGTCGTGTCGGCGCCGCGCGCACTCCACGTCGAGCAACGTCTACGCTCGCTCGACCTGCTGGTGGTCGCGGACTACTTCCTCTCGGAGACCGCGTCGCTCGCCGACGTCGTGCTGCCGAGCGCGCAGTGGGCGGAGGAGACCGGCACGATGACGAACCTCGAGGGGCGCGTCATCCTTCGCCGCCGCGCGGCCGAGGTTCCCGAAGGCGTGCGCTCCGACCTCGACATCATCCGCGGAATCGCGGACCGGCTCGGTCGCGGCGAGCACTTCGCGTTCGAGTCGGCCGGAGAAGTGTTCGACGAGCTGCGGCGCGCGACGGCGGGTGGTGTCGCCGACTACTCAGGGATCACCTACGAGAAGATCGAGGCGCAGCAGGGCGTGTTCTGGCCATGTCCGTCGCTCGAGCACGAGGGGACGCCGCGCATCTTCGCCGAACGCTTCGCCACGCCCAGCGGGCTGGCGCGGTTCCATCCCGTGCGGCACGAGTCGCCCGCGGAGGAGCCCGACGCCGAGTATCCGCTCTATCTCACCACCGGGCGCGTGCTCTCGCAGTACCAGTCGGGGACGCAGACGCGGCGCGTCGAGCGGCTGGCGAAGCTGGCGCCCGAGCCGCTCGTCGAGATCAACCCCGTCGCCGCCAGGCGCGCCGGCGTGAGCGACGGTGCGCTCGTGACGCTCGTGTCGCGTCGCGGCACCGCGGTCGCGCGCGCGCGGCTCACCCGCGACATCCGCGAGGACACCGTCTTCGTGCCGTTCCACTGGGGCGGCCCGAGCTCGATCAACCGACTGACCAACCCCGCGCTCGATCCGACGAGCCGCATGCCGGAGTTCAAGGTGTGCGCGGTCCGGATCGAAGCGCCTCCCGCACGCCAAGGAGTGATGATCGCATGATGGAGGCAGAGTCCGAGATGTTCGCCGGTCCCGTCAGACAGCGTCTCGTCGTGATCGGCAACGGGATGGTCGGCGCACGCTTCGTCGAGGAGCTCATCGGGCGTGGCGGGAACGACCGCTACGACATCGTGATGTTCGGCGACGAGCCTACCGGCAACTACAATCGCATCCTGCTTTCGGGGATTCTCGCCGGCTCGCACGACGTCGAGGATACGTACATCAACCCGCTCGAGTGGTACGAGGCCAACGACATCACGCTGCATGCCGGCGTGCGCGTCACGTCCGTGGACCGCGACAAGAAGCTCGTGCGCGGCCACACGGGCATCCTCGAGCCATACGACGTGCTCGTCTTCGCGACGGGGAGCAGCCCGTTCGTCCCGCCGCTCAAGGGGTTGAGCCACCACGGCACCGAGATGAAGGAAGGCCTCTTCGCCTTCCGCACCCTCGAGGACTGCGATCGCATGATCGGCTTCGTGCCGAAGGCGAAGCGCGCCGCGGTGATCGGCGGCGGGCTCCTCGGGCTCGAGGCGGCGCGTGGACTGCTCGAGCGCGGGCTCGAGGTGCACGTGGTGCACCTGCGCTCGCACCTGATGGAGATGCAGCTCGATTCGCCCGCCGGACACCTGCTCAAGGCGACGCTCGAGGGGATGGGCGTGAACGTCCATCTAGACAAGCAGACGTCAGAGGTGCTCGGCGAGCACCGCGTCGAAGGACTTGCCTTCGCTGACGGCACGACGCTGCCGTGCGAGATGGTGGTCGTGTCGGCCGGGATCCGGCCCAACGTGGCGCTGGCGCTCGACTGCGGACTGATGGTGGAGCGCGGGATCGTCGTCACCGACGAGCTGCGCTGCCCAGGCGACGCGAGCGTGTTCGCGATCGGCGAGTGCGCGCAGCACCGCGGGCAGCTCTACGGACTCGTCGCTCCGCTGTGGGAACAGGCCAAGGTGCTGGCGGACCGCCTCGCGGGTCGCATCCCAGACGCGCTGTACACCGGGTCGCGTGTGTCCACCAAGCTGAAGGTCATGGGGATCGACCTCGCCGTGATGGGTGATCAGGATCCCGCCGACGCGAGCGACGAAGTGGTGACGTACAGCGAGCCGGCGCGCGGCATCTACAAGAAGCTGATCGTGCGCGACGGCCGGCTTGGCGGCGCGATCCTGCTCGGCGACGCGAGCGCCGCGCCGCTGTTGCTGCAGGCGTTCGACCGCGGTACCGAGCTTCCTGACAACCGAGCGGAGCTGCTCTTCCAGCTCGCCGCCGGCGAGAGTGCGACGAGCATCGACGACATGCCGAGCAGCGCGCAGATCTGCAACTGCAACGGCGTGTCGAAGGGCGCGCTCGTCGCGGCGGTGGAGGCTGGGCACTGCACGCTCAAGTCGCTGTGCGACGCTACGCGCGCCGGCACCGGATGCGGGGCGTGCAAGTCGCAGGTACAGCAGGTGCTCGAGCTCGCGGCGGGCGACCG
>DATEOG010000256.1:0-9422 GCA_035274345.1 Gemmatimonadaceae bacterium | reverse complement strand
CGACGCCGCGGAGCTGCGGCGCCTCGGCTTTCCCTGGTCGCCCGCTCTGGTCGAGCGCTCGTACCGCGCCGTCGGCGGCACGATCGAGGCGACGCGGCACGCGCTCGCGCATGGCATCGCGATGAACCTCGCCGGCGGGACGCATCACGCATTTCCGGACCACGGCGAAGGATTCTGCGTGTTCAACGACGTCGCCGTGGCGATCAGGCTTCTGCGGCGCGACGGCCTCGTGCGTCGCGTCGCGGTGGTAGACCTGGACGTGCACCAGGGGAATGGCACGCACGCGATCTTCGCCGGCGACGGCGAGGTCTTCACTTTCAGCATGCACGGCGGGAGGAACTACCCATTCCACAAGGTCGCGGGCACGTTGGACGTCGAGCTCGCCGACGGCACTGGCGACGACGCCTATCTCGCCGCGCTCGCGGAGGCGCTCCCGGTCGTGCTCGCCTCCTCCAGCCCCGACCTCGTGGTCTACATCGCCGGTGCCGATCCTCACGAGGGCGACCAGCTCGGCAGGCTCGCGCTGACCTTCGACGGGCTCGCGCGCCGCGACGCATTCGTGCTCGACAGTTGCCGGGAGGTCGGTATCCCGATCGCGATCACGATCGGCGGCGGCTATGGCCGGCGCATCGAGGACACGGTCGCTGTCCACGCACGCACCGTGCGGATCGCCGCCTCGCGCGTCGAGCGCTGAGCCGATCGCCGCGATCGAGGGGTCAGGTCAAGGGGTCAGACTCCTTGAACCGATCAAGGGGTCAGACTCCTTGAACCGATCAAGGGGTCAGACTCCTTGAACCGATCAAGGGGTCAGACTCCTTGAAATTTCAACGAGTCTGACCCCTTGATCCCTTGAAGATTGATCCGTGGCGCGCGCCGGACGCAGGATCGCACAAGCGATATCCATCCGCTTCGGACAGCTTGAAGACGGGGAAGAGTGACGACGTCGCGCGTCGCGGCGGTTGTTTGAATCGAGAACGACTTTCGAGCGGACTCGACCGCAACCTTTGCCACAGAATTGTTGTCCAACACTGCAGCAAGTCCCCACCACTCCCACCAATCCGTCGTCTTGTCTCGCATCATCCGGATCGCCCATAGCGCGAGCTACGCGCTCTTTTTTTTGACGGCGCTTGCCGTCCCCGCCACAGCACAGCGAATCGACACCATCACCGCGACCGCGAGGCACGCGGTGCCGGTCCCGACCGCTGCCGCGGTCGCCAGAGTCGGCAACGTCCTGATCGACGGTCGACTCGACGAGGAAGGCTGGTCCAAGGCCACGCCGATCACCGAGTTCACGCAGATCGATCCCCAGGAGGGAAAGCCCGGGACGCAGCGTACCGAGGTCCGGTTCCTCTATGACAACGAAGCGCTGTACGTCGGCGCGCGGATGTACGAGAAGAACGGACCGAAGGACATCGTCACGCGACTCGTCCGTCGCGACGGCGACATGGAGTCCGACTACTTCGAAGTCGTCATCGACGCGTACCACGACCACCTCGGCCGCGCCTTCTTCGACATCAATCCCTCGGGCGTCAAGTACGACGCGCTAGGCGTCGGCACATCGTACCCGGACGGCTCCTGGGACGCGATCTGGGAGGCGGGCACGAAGATCGACTCGCTGGGTTGGGTCGCCGAGCTGCGCATCCCGTTCTCGCAGCTTCGCTTCTCGCGACAGGAAGTGCAGACGTGGGGCCTGCAGGTGCGGCGGTACATGCAGCGGTCGCACGAGCAGACGCAGTGGTCGCATTGGGGAAAGACGGAGGTCGGCGGGCCATCGCGGTTCGGGCACCTCGAGGGCATTCGAATCGCGAGCGTGCCCAAGCACCTCGAGCTGCTGCCGTACGCGGTCACTCGATCGCGGCACATCCGGCCCAACGCGCCGAACGATCCGTTCAACGACGGCAGCCGGCAGGACCTGCGCGTCGGCGGCGACGTGAAGGCCCTGCTGACGTCGAACCTCACGCTCGACGCGACGATCAATCCCGACTTCGGACAGGTCGAGGTCGATCCCGCAACGGTGAACCTGAGCGCGTTCGAGACTTTCTTCGAGGAGAAGCGCCCCTTCTTCGTCGCCGGATCGGGGATCTTCAACTTCGGCAACGCGAACTGCTACTTCTGCAGCAACTTCAGCTCGATCGAGTCGTTCTACTCGCGGCGCATCGGCCGCTCGCCCCAGGGCGCGAGCATCGCGTACGACGCGGGCGAGTTCGCCGACGTACCGGAAAGCTCCACGATCCTCGGCGCTGCGAAGATCACCGGGCGCACGAGCAAAGGTGTCACGGTCGGACTGCTCAACGCGCTGACACGGCGCGAGGTGGCGAGCGTCCGCGCGGACGACGGCACCGGATCGAAGCACGAGGTGGAGCCGCTCACGAACTACCTCGTCGGCCGGGCAACGAAGGATTACCTCGGTGGTAACCTCGTCATCGGCGGCATCGGCACGTCCGTGGTGCGCGGGCTCGGGGATTCCTCACTGCGCAATCGGTTGACGACGCACGCCGAGTCGTTCGGCGGCGATCTCGTGCTCACGTGGGACAAGAAGAACTACCAACTGCTCGCGTCGGCAATGTTCTCGAACGTCGCCGGCGATTCGGCGGCGATGGAGCGCGTGCAGCGGTCGAGCGCCCGCTATTTCCAGCGCCCCGATCGCGCCGTCGGCGACGAGGGAATGTTCCGGAGCGGCATCCTCAACTCGTCCTACCGTCCGGGCGCGACGAACCTGCGCGGCGTCGCAAGCTATGTCCGTCTCGCGAAGGACGGCGGCAACTTCAACTGGGAGGCTCAGTCGAACGTCCGCACTCCCGGCTTCGAGGTGAACGACATCAGCTTCCTGTCGCGCGCCGACTACGCGCAGCTCGTCGGCAATGTCGCGTACAACTGGACGAAGCCGACGAAGTGGTATCGCGACCTCGTGGTCATCGGGGGCGCGCAGCAGTCGCAGAACTTCGACGGTGACCTGACGAATCGCGACGTGCACGCCTACGTGGGCTCGGGAACGCCGCAGTTCTGGCGGTGGAACGTCTGGGCGCTGCACAACTTCCAGGTCTACGACGATCGGCTGATGCGCGGAGGCCCGCTCGGCGTGCTGCCCGCCGGCGACGTGTTCTCCGGCAACGTGAGTACGGACTCGCGCCAGCGCGTCGTGCTGAACGTCAATCCGCGCTTCCAGCGCAACAGCGAGGGCGGCTTCCAGTCGGCGATCAACACGCAGCTGCGCCTGAAGCCGGCGTCGAGCATCTCGCTCAGCTTCGGCCCGTCGTACAACTACACGCGCGGCGTCCAGCAGTACGTCACGAGCGTGGAGGATCCGACCGCCACCGCGTTTGCGGGGAACCGTTACGTCTTCTCGTCGCTCGTGCAGAAGACGCTGTCGATGGATACGCGGCTCGCCGTGACGTTCACGCCGACGTCGTCCCTCGAGATGTACGTGCAGCCGTTCATCGCGTCGGGTGGCTATTCGGACTTCAAGGAGTTCGACGCCCCGCGACAGGTGCGCAAGAGCGTCTACGGACGCGACCGCGGCACGATCACGCCGACGACGGGCGCGGATGGACTGGTCACGTCGTACACGGTCGACCCGGACGCGGCGGGCCCCGCCGCGGCGTTCACCTTCGACAACCCGAGCTTCGACACGCGCTCCCTCCTGGGCAACGTGGTCTACCGCTGGGAGTACCGTCCGGGCTCGACGCTCTATCTCGTGTGGACACAGTCGCGCAGCAACGAGCTCTCGTACATCGGCAACCTCGACTTCGCGCGCGATCGTTCCGCGCTGTTCTCGACGCATCCGGACAACATCTTCCTCGTCAAGGTGAATTATTGGCTCGGAAGGTGAGTCGAGCGATGAACTAGTGAGTTGGTGAGTTGGATAGCTGGCTAGTTGGTCGGTGAACTAGTGAACTGAACGGCCCTGGCTACAACCGGCGTAGAGGCCCCACTGAGCGCTCTCCACGCTGGTTCGTGGCCAGGGCCGTCAACTCACCAATCAACCGACCAACCCACCAGCTATCCAACTCACTAACTCCCCAGCCAAGGCCCCTTCCAAACCGCCAGGCGGCGCGCCACACTGCGCCCATGCCTCCCATCCCGCCGCCGCGCGCGCAGGGCTTCACCACCTCCACGCCCGTGCCGCTGTACTGGGTGGAGTACGGCGATCCCGCCGCGCCGCCCATCCTGCTGCTCCACGGTGGGCCGGCAGCGAGCCACGAGTATCTCCTGCCGCAGATGCTCGTGCTCGCCGAGGAGCATCGGCTCGTCACCTACGACCAGCGCGGTGGCGGACGCTCTCGCCACGACGACGACCGTGCCGTCATCGGCTGGCGTGACCAGGTGGAGGACGTCGCTCGAGTCGTCGCCGAGCTGCGGGTCTCGCCGCTCACGATCGTCGGCTATTCGTGGGGCGGGTTGCTCGCGATGCTATATGCCGTGGAAGCCTCGTCGGGCTCGGTGCAGCCCCCGCCGGCGCGACTGGCGCTCATCGACCCGGCACCGATCACGCGGGCGGCACGACAGACGTTCGAACAGCAGTTCGCCAGCCGGCAGGCGGGCCCCGAAGTGGCGGCGTTGAAAGCCGAGCTCCAGGCGAGCGGACTGCGCGAGCGCGATCCCGACGCCTACCGGCAGCGGGCGTTCGAGATCAGCGTCGCCGGCTACTTCGCGGATCCGGCGCGCGCCCGCGACCTCACCCCCTTTCGCGTCACCGGCCGCGTTCAGCAGTCCATCTGGCAATCACTGGGCGATTACGACCTGCGAGACTCACTCAAATCGGTCCGCGTGCCGACACTCGTAGTGCACGGCCGGCAGGACCCGATCCCGCTCGCGTCGTCCGAGGACGCGGCGCGTGCCCTCGGTACGACGTGCGTCGTCATAGACGGAAGCGGGCACGTCCCGTACGTCGAACAGCCGGCGCAGCTTTTCTCGCTCCTCCGCGCGTTCCTGCGCGACACCGGATCACTCCCCTCCGCGGTCTCCTGACGCCAGTGCGCGACGAAAGCATTCAACCCCACATCGCCACGCTCGAGTACGACGGTCGTCGCTTCAACGTGACCTGTCGCATCTCGTTCGACGGTATCGAGTACGTCGGCCACCTCTGGTTCGCAGACGAGGCGTGGGACGACAACGGGGTTCCCGATCGCGGCTCGCTGCCCGGCCGTACGCGCGACGAGGCGCTCACCCTCGCTCGGCGGCTCACCCCGCAGGAGCTGATGCTGCGCTATCGGCGCGCCCTCGCCGAGAAGCGGCGGTTCACCGGGCTGCGCAAGGCCACCGAGGACATCCTCGAGAAGATCCGCTATCTCAACCAGGTGGCGATCTCGATGCGCGCCGGCCTGCTCGACTCGGAGGGCGCCGCCGCCGAGATCGAGCTCACCGAGCGCCAGCTTCACGACATCGTGGAGAAGCTCAAAGTCTTCGCGGGCATCGAGGGATAGCGCCGGCGCCGGGACCGCGCCGATCTTTCGGCATGGATCCCCGTACCGCCGCGCACGTTCTCGGGCAGATCGCGGCGCACCTCGAGCTGCGCGGCGAGAGCACCTTCAAGTCGCGCGCATACGAGCAGGCGGCCACTGCGCTGCTGGGTGTCGACACCGACGATCTCGCACCGCTCTATCGCAGCGGTGAGCTCGCTCGCATCCGCGGCCTTGGCCCCGCCACGCTGTCCGTCGTACGCGACCTGATCGAGGCGGGCGAGTCCTCGTACCTGGAGCATCTTCGCAGCACGACACCGTCAGGGCTTCTCGACCTGCTTCGCGTCCCCGGGCTCAGCACCACAAGGATCCACCAGCTCCACGAGGCACTCGGCGTCGACTCCGTCGAGTCGCTCGAGCAGGCGGCGCGCGACGGCCGCCTCGCCAAGCTGCCGCGCTATGGACCCAAGACGGCCGACAAGATCCTCAGAGGGATCGAGCGTCTCCACGCGGCGGGTACGCAGCGTCTGTATTCACAGGGCGCCGAAGAGGGGGCGCGCGTGCTCGCCATGGTGCGTGCCCATCCGGAGGTGCTCGTGGCCGAGGTGGCCGGCTCCATCCGCCGCCTTCGCGAGACGGTGGGCGACGTGGACATCGTCGCCGCGTGCGCCGCGAATCCGGAGCGCGTCGCGAGCTCGTTCGCCAACGCGCCAGGCGTACGCTCGGCACGTGGGAGAGGCGTCGGGTCCGTCGCGATCACGTACGTCGACGGTAACTGCTTCGATCTGTACTGCGTCACGCGCGACGACTTCGCGATCGCCCTCTGGCGGGCAACGGGATCCAGCGAGCATCTCGATGCCGTCGCGGCGCGCCTCGCGGAGCGCGGCTTCGCGCTGCAGGACGACCGGCTGCTCGACGAACGCCATGCCGTCGTGCCGATCGCCGAAGAGTCGGCGCTCTACCAGCATGCGGGGCTGGCGTTCGTGCCACCCGAGCTGCGCGAGGGACGCGGCGAGATCGAGATGGCCGCCACGGGACGCATCCCCGCCCTGCTCGAGGCCGGCGACATCCGAGGCGTGCTTCACTGCCATTCTACGTGGTCCGACGGCAAGGCGACGATCGCTCAGATGGCCGACGCGGCCCGCGAGCGTGGATGGAGCTACATCGGGATCACCGATCACTCGCAGGCCGCGTTCTACGCCAGCGGCATGTCGCGCGAGCGCGTGCTCCTGCAGCACGACGAGATCGACGCGCTGAACGCCTCGCGCAGCGACGTGCGCGTGCTGAAGGGGGTGGAAGCCGACATCCTCGCCGACGGGACGCTCGACTACGGCGACGACCTGCTCGACCGGTTCGACTTCGTGATCGCCTCGGTGCACTCGCGCTTCTCGATGGACAGCGCGGCGATGACGGCTCGCGTGCTTCGCGCGCTCGACGATCCCCGCCTCACGATCCTCGGCCATCCGACGGGGCGGCTGCTTCTGGAGCGCGAGCCGTTCGCGATGGACGTCGAGGCGGTGCTGGAGAAGGCGGCCGAGGTGGGCGCGGCGGTCGAGCTCAACGCGGACCCGAAGCGCCTGGATCTCGACTGGCGCCATCTTCCACGCGCCCGTGCGCTCGGCGTTCCGATCGAGATCGGCCCCGATGCCCATTCACCTCGAGGACTGGATTACATGACGACGGGAATCGGCATCGCGCGCAAGGGCGGGTTGACCGCGCGCGACGTGCTGAACACGCGCTCCGCGGACGACGTGCTCGCATTCGCGCGGGAGCGCCGCGCGAGGGGAGCGCGCTGATGGCCGCGAAGAAGCTTCGGCGCCCGCGTCCGCGCGGCCCCGCGCTCCGCGCCCATGCTGCACTGCTGCTCGACCGGCTGCTCGAGCGTTATCCCGACGCCCACTGCGCCCTCGACTTCACCAACGCGTTCCAGCTCCTGTGCGCGACGATTCTCAGCGCGCAGTGCACCGACAAGCGGGTGAACATGGTCACGCCGACGCTGTTCGCGCGCTATCCCGACGCGCGATCGCTGGCGGCCGCGCGCCAGGAGGACGTCGAGGAGCTGATCAAGAGCACGGGCTTCTTTCGCAACAAGGCGAAGAGCCTCATCGGCATGGCGACGGCGCTCGTCGAGCGTCACGGCGGCGAGGTGCCGGCCGACATGGAGTCGCTCGTCGTGCTTCCCGGCGTCGGCCGCAAGACCGCGAACGTCATCCTCGGCAACGCCTTCGGACGCAACGACGGCATCGTGGTCGACACGCACGTCACGCGTCTGAGCAACCGCCTCGCGCTCGCCAACGGAGCGGATGCCGTGAAGATCGAGCGCGCGCTGCTGCCGCTGTTTCCGCAGGAGCGGTGGACGATGCTGTCGCACCTGCTCATCGAGCACGGGCGCCAGGTGTGCGACGCGAAGAAGCCGCGGTGTGGCGACTGCCTGCTGGCGGACGTGTGTCCGAGCGCGCTGGTGTGACGTGCGCGGTGGGCCGGGCTGGCAGAATGAGTACTTGGTACCGGTACGCCTATCAGGTACCTGTACCCGGTACGCTCTAGCCGGTGACCACGGCTCTCGTGCGAGTACTCGCGGATTCGTGACAGTACTCGTACCGATGTCCCTGTACTGCTACCCTCTACGGCGTCCAGGCGAGGCAGTACTCACTGCGTGGAGCTCGTGGTGCGCGCCGCGTCGGGCGTACAGGGTAGCGGTACAGGGTACGTCGGTACCGGTACTGCCACGTATTCCCGTGTACCGCCGCGATAGCCTAGGTGCGCCGGCTAGATCGTACCGGTACTGGGTACACAACTCGGTACAGGTACTCGGTACGAGACCGCCCGTGTACTACTCGACCCTCAGCACCGCCAATCCCACCGTCGACGCCGTCGACAGCGGCGTCGTCAGCGTCGACTTGAGGTCGAGCAGCTGCGTCACGCCCGGCGCGATGGGCCCGATCCTCACCAGCACCGCGCCGCCACCCCGCACGTTCCGGCCCGAGACCGAGATCGTCCCCCCGGTGCTCAGCCGCATCGCCAGCGGCGCCGGCGGACGCGAGCCGAGCTCCGCGTAGCCGGCGAAGATGTCGGGCAGGTTCCAGCTCGGCTCCACGTACGGCGCCGTGATGCTCGGCAGATTGTCCGCCGCCAGCATCAGCGTGAATTCCGCGAGAAGCTGAGGGAACGGCCGTCCGGAAACCGCCTCCACGTTCGCCGTGCCCGAGAGCGCTCCGGTCTGCACGAGCCGACGCAGGAACGCGCCTTCGTCGCTGCCGCCGTACGTGTCCACCAGCCACCGCGCGAACAGCCACGCGCTGCCGTAGATGTCGCTGTCCTCCGCGCCGCTCAGGATCGACTTGGTCTCGAAGTTCTGCAGGTAGCTTGCGAGGAAGCCGATGTGGTTCGACATCGCGATCACGCCTTCGGCGCAGCCCGCCTCCGTCGGGCGGGACTCGCAGTACACCGTCTCGCGATAGGCCGCGTCGCCGCGCCAGCGGTTGCCGCGGATCGCGCGACCGTACATCTCGCTCGCCAGCTGCGCCGTCGCCTCTTCGAGCCACACGTGCTCGAACTGCGTCGCGCCCCGCGACAGGCGCTCGGCGTACGACGTGATGTGCTTTGCTTCGTGGATGATCGTGGCCGGCATCTGCCGCCGCCACTGCGACCGTCCGCTGAGCGCCGTCGTGCCCGGCGTCGTGTCGGTCACCGTGCGCGCATAGAAGATCTCGGCCTCGTTGCTCCCCGCGACCGCCGGATCCTGCGACACCGGATACAGGTCGCACGCCGAGACGAAGCCGAGCAGGTTGGTTCCGAGGTTGTTCACTCTCGGCGTGAACAGCATGAGAATGCGGCCGTTGGTATCCGTGTTCGCATCGCGCGCGAGCGGGTCGCCGAAGTTGAGCAGCTGCGGATACGAGACCGACTCGAACTCCTGCGCCATCGCGATCAGGTCCGCGTCCATCTTGCCTGCCAGCGGGCCCGCGACGTCTTCCAGCACGACGGAGTGCGCGCCGATGAACACGACCCGTGCGGTGATCG
>DATEOG010000255.1:0-2366 GCA_035274345.1 Gemmatimonadaceae bacterium | reverse complement strand
TGCTGGGCGAGCAGATCGCGGCGCTGCGCGCACAACGCAACAGCGTGACGCAGGACGTAGCGGCGAGCGATGCGCGCGTGGCGCAGATCGCCGAGCGCATCGCGAAGAGCCGGATCACGGCGCCGTTCGCGGGAACCGTACTGGCCACCTATACGCGAGCCGGCGAATACGTGCAGCCGGGCCAGCCGCTGTTCCGCCTCGCGGATCTCGACACGCTGACGCTGCGGGCGTACGTCACCGAAGTGCAGCTCGCGCAGGTCAAGCTCGGACAGCGCGTGCAGGTGAGCGTTGACGGCGCGAGCGGCAGGGTCGCCCTGCCGGGCACCGTCAGCTGGATCGCGTCGAAGGCGGAGTTCACGCCGACGCCGGTGCAGACACGCGACGAGCGCGCGGATCTCGTCTACGCGGTGAAGATCCTCGTATCGAACCGGGGAGGAATGCTCAAGATCGGGATGCCAGCCGACGTCGAGCTCCCCGCGCTGGCGCGCTCGTGACCGGCGTCGATCCGGCGGTCTCGGTCTCGGCGCTCGGCAAGCGCTTCGGCGACGTCGTCGCGCTCGACGACGTGACGTTCGACGTACGAGCGGGAGAGCTGTTCGGGCTGATCGGACCCGACGGCGCCGGCAAGACGACGCTGTTCCGGTTGCTCACCACGCTTCAGCTCCCCGACGCGGGCTCCGCAAGCGTGCTCGGTCTGGACGTGGTCAAGAACCATCGCGCGATCCGTTCGCGCATCGGCTACATGCCCGGGCGGTTCTCGTTGTATCCCGATCTGAGCGTGGAGGAGAATCTGCGGTTCTTCGCCTCCGTGTTCGGCACCACGCCCGAGGAAGGGAAGCAGATCATCGCGCCGATCTACTCGCAGCTCGAACAATTCGCCGACCGGCGCGCCGGTGCGCTCTCCGGCGGGATGAAGCAGAAGCTCGCGCTGTGCTGTGCGCTGGTGCACCGTCCCGAGCTGTTGCTGCTCGACGAGCCGACGACGGGGGTGGACGCGGTGTCGCGGCGCGAGTTCTGGGACCTCCTCGGAACCCTTCGTGCCGAAGGGCTGACGATCGTCGCATCGACGCCGTACATGGATGAGGCGGTGCGCTGCCAGCGTGTCGCGCTCATCCAGCACGGGCGCATACTCGAGGTGGCCGAACCACGGGCCATCGGGCAGACCTTCGGCCGACCGCTGTTCGCGGTGCGATCGTCCGAGCGCATGCGGCTGCTGCGTGCGCTGCGCGAGCTTCCCACCGCACACTCCGTGTTCCCATTCGGCGACGCGGTGCACTACGCGGACAACCGCACCGATCGAGATGCACCAGCGGCCGCCGCGGAACTGCGCAGTCAGCTCGCGGAGCAGGGAATCGCGGATGCCGAGGTCTCGGCGATCGAGCCCGGGATCGAGGACGTGTTCATGGAGCGCATGCTGCGCGATCCGGCGGAGGCCGCATGACGGGTGCCGCCGCGCGCGAGCCGGTGATCGAGGTGCGCGAGCTGACGCGTCGGTTCGGTACGTTCACCGCCGTGGACGCGATCAGCTTCGACGTCCTCGCCGGCGAGGTGTTCGGCTTCCTCGGAGCGAACGGCGCCGGCAAGACGACGGCGATCCGGATGCTGATCGGGCTCCTCGCGCCGAGTGCCGGCTCAGCGCGCGTGGCGGGATTCGACGTCGCGACCCAGGCCGAGCAGGTGAAGCGCAACATCGGCTACATGAGCCAGCGCTTCTCCCTGTACGAGGATCTGACGGTGCGCGAGAACATCACGCTGTACGGCGGCATCTACGGACTCTCCGACCGCGCGATCGCGGAGCGCATGGCGTCGCTGGTGGAGCGGCTGGACCTCGGCCGCGACCTCGACACGCGAGTGAAGAGCATTCCACTCGGATGGAAGCAGAAGCTGGCATTCTCGGTGGCCGCGCTGCACGATCCCAAGGTCGCGTTTCTCGACGAACCCACGGGCGGAGTCGACCCCATCACGCGCCGGCAGTTCTGGGAGCTGATCTACTCCACGGCGGCGCAGGGGACGACGGTGTTCGTCACGACGCACTACATGGACGAGGCGGAGTATTGCGACCGCGTCTCGATCATGGTGGATGGGCGCATCGCGGCGCTGGGAACCCCCGCGGAGCTGAAGGCGAAGTTCGAGCGAGAAACGATCGACGACGTGTTCGTTCGGCTCGCGCGCCCGGGAGCGGCCGCGTGAAGGCGCGTACGCCGAGCGCGCTTCGCGCGTTCGTGTGGAAGGAGCTGCGCCACATCCTGCGCGACCGGCAGACGCTCGTGATCCTGCTGCTGATGCCGCTCGTCCAGGTCCTGCTATTCGGATTCGCCCTCCGAACCGACGTGCGTGACCTTCGCGTCGCCATGGTCGATCCGACG
>DATEOG010000254.1:0-15564 GCA_035274345.1 Gemmatimonadaceae bacterium | reverse complement strand
GGTGCCAGCCCCACCGCAGGCAGCCTAGAGGGCCATTGGGGCGGTCGGATGCGCACGGAGAGATCCGCTGGATTTCCGGAGCAGTTCAAATGCTCTTCAGGCTCCGGAGCACGAATGCGGATCGCGGACTGCGGACTGCGGATCACGAATCACGGATCACGGATCGCGGATCGCGGATCGCGGACTGCGGACTGCGGACTGCGGATTGCGGACCCCGGACCGCCGAACTTCAGAACGTGTGCTCCAGCGCCGCGTAGTACAGGATGTTCGGCCGCATGCCGCCGCGGTTGAGCGGGAAGAGCGCGTTGAGCACGACGATCGTACTGCGGGCCGGAGCGATCTTCACGCCGAACGAGCCGTTCACGATGTCGTCGCGCCGCTCGGGGATGTTCGTCGGATTGAGCGTGCGGCGGAACGGTGACTCGTAGGTCACGCTCCCCGGAAGAATCAGCTTGCTGTCGCCGACCTGCAGGTCCGACACGAGATCGGCGGCGAGGGTGACGTTCGGCCGCATGAGATGGTCGAAGCCGACCGTCGCGAGCACGAAGTCGTTCTGCTGGTCGCCGGCGTGGTGCAGGTAGCCGACGTTGAAGTGCGGGGAGAAGTCGCCGAAGCGCGAGTCGACGATCGCCTGCACGCTTCCGGCGAACTTGCCGGAGCCGAGCAGATCCTCCTCGCTCCCCGTCGGGAAGATCGCATCCGCGAGGACGGCGACGCCCGCCTGCGCAGACTCGCGCAGGTTCACCTTCGCGCGGAGCGCGACGTCGCCGAGGCCGGTCGACTTGCCGAGGCTCTGTCGCGAGGCGCTGAGCACGGGATTGGCCGATGTACCCGAGAAGTAGTGCGCCGATGTCGTGCCGCCGAAGGGATTGAGCTGCGCGAAGCTCTCGCCGCGAAAGTCCGCTTGCACGATGGGCAACACGAGGCCGACGTCGAAGCGGTCGTTCACGCCGTACGTCACGTACGCCGACGTGACACGCACGTCGAGATCCATCGAGAGCCGGAACGACATGACGTCGTTCTCGAACGACGGCACGCCGTACTTGGTACAGTCGCCGGCGAAGGCGACGTCGCAGCCCGGGAAATCGACGTTCTGATGCGTGAACGTCAGCTGGATGTCGTTCATGTCGACGCCGCGCAGCGTCGAGAACCCGAACGATGTGGTGCTGATCCCGACGAGCGCGCGCCCCCGGCCAAGCGTCTGCGAACGTTCGGCGAAGATCGGTCCCGCCGAGGTCGAGGTCCGCACGGGAACGCCGCCGACGAACTGGAACGTCTCGCTGCCGCTCGTCGAGCCGATCGGGATGCTGCTGATGCTGGAGGCGAGCGCGTCGCCGATCGTGGCGATCAGCGCGCTGTTCTCGGCGCTCGAGGCGGGAATGAAGTGCTCACCGTGCGCCTGCAGCGCGACCGGATTGTTCGGATCACCGGAGCCGGCGAGGAAGAGCGGCTCCTGTCCTTCGCCGAAGATGAACAGGTCGGAGATGCGTTGGCGGAGATTCTGCGCCTGCGCCGGCGACGCGAGCCCGATGAGGAGAGAAGTCGCGAACGCGATCGATCGCAGGACGGCAGGAGTGCGCGCGCGGAAGGGCATGAGGCTGGGGGAGGCGGGACGTCACTGATGCGACGGGTGCGCAATCATATCCGCGGTCAAAGAGAGCGGCAACCAGCCTGGGTCGGTGACGGCGAGGCCACGTTGTGCGCGGTTTGCCGTGCATCCCGGCCGGTGCCAGATTCGCCATTCGTCGCGAGCCACGCCGCGTGACGCGCATGCTCCTCTACCCGGGCTCTCCGGTGCGGCACATGGAATCGGTCCGCGACCTGCTGAACGCACACGATGATGCACGGTTTCCGGCCGAGCTTTCCGACGGCGACGAGATCGCGGGGGTCGCGCTGGTGCTGCTCGACGCGGATATCTCGGAGCTCGCTGGGTCCTACCTCGCCCAGGAAGGAGTGCTGACGGACGAGCAGTGGCGTGCGCTGAGTGAATGCGCGGCGGTCGCGCGGGTAGTGGTGCCGAATCTCAGGGGCGACGCGTGGGTGTACTTCGCCCGCCTCTACGCGCTCGCACAGGCGATGCTCCGACATGCGCCCGAGCTGCCCGCGGATTGAGCAGCGAACCTCCGAACGACGTGTGGAGAGCGCCGCGGTCGCGGGCCGCGATCACGCCGGCGGCGCGGCGAGCTGCGTCTCGCAGCGCGCATCCGCGCTGGTCGCCGGCGCTGCGCCAAGCCTGAAGCGGCGCAGCTCGGCTCCCTGACGCGTGAGCTCGGCCACGCGCACGGCTCCCTGCGCAACGAGCTGACGTTCCAGCACGTGGCCGGCCGCGTGCTCGTAGCTGAGCGTGAGGACCCAGACGTCACGCTCCGGCTGCGCCGCCAGCCACCTCGCTTCACCCGCCAGCGCGGAATCCGTGAACACATCCGCTCCCGTGGGACCGAACGCGACGCGAAGCCCGGGCTCCTGCACGATGCAGCCGCGCGTCTGGAAGTGTGTCGCCGTGCTCGCGCGTGTGGCGGCGAATCGGAACGCCGCGCCCTCGCGCTCCCGCCAGCGAGCGGTATAGAACAGCCAGGACGGCGTACCGTGACCCATGACGTACATGACGGCGGGCCCCGTCCGCATGGCCCTGAAGTCGCGCACCAGGGGCGCGACGTCGTCGCGACGTCTCGGCGTTCGAAGCGTGCGCGCATCGTACACACCGGCGGGAACGAGATAGAGCCCCGCGAGGAGCACGAGCACGATGCCTCGCGCCCGGACGGGAAGCAGACTCACCAACGCCCACAGGCCCGCGCCGAACAGGAGGAGGATCGCCGGCACCAGAGCCACCAGCAGCCGCGGTGTCAGCGGCCAGAGACGGGCGAACGACGCCGCCGCCGTCGCGACGAAGGGCAGCAGCAGCACCAACGTCACCCTGAGCCCGCGCCGCCGCAGCAGCACGATCGCGCCGACGATCGAGAGCAGCATCACGCTCACGATCGACTTGGGCGGCAGCATGGCGTCGTTCTCGCCGAACAGCGTCTCGATCCACATCGTGCGCGAGGCAAGGTTGGCGACCTGCGCCAGCGTGCGCGGCGGGAGCGTGAGGAACCACTCGCTCCAGATGCTCTGCATGTAGTCGCTGTTGGCCGTGCCCCGGTAGATCAGGAAATACCCGAGCGCGAACAGGGTCACCCACAGGGTGCCGGTGACGACCAGCCGCAGCCAGCCTACACGCGTCCTGCCGATCGCCGGGTGCGTGATCAGCGCGCCGCCAATTCCCGCGAGCACGAAGACGGCGGGAGTGGACAGCAGAATGCCGATGACACCCCCACCCGCCAGCCGGCGCCACGCACGGGGTGAATCCGGTGCCTCGAGCACGTCGAGCGCGAGCCAGGTGAGCACGACGGCCACCATCGCGTCGACGATGTACGGCTTCACTTCGTTCGAGTAGTAGATGAGGATCGGGGACAGCGCGGCGAACGCCAGGCAGAGCGCTGCGTAGCGCACGTCGAGCAGACGCCGCGCGAGCGACCAGAGCGCGACGAGCAGCGCGCATCCGGCGAGAAAGGGGACGACGCGAAGCGCGAGCTCGTTCACGCCGCCGAGCACGACGGCGATCCGCTCCATCCAGAGGAACCCGACCGGCGCGGACTGCGCGTAGTCGAGGGGACGGGCGAGGCCCAGGAAGTCGCGCTCGACGATGTTGAGCGCGACCCAGATCTCGTCGAGCCACAGCGAGCGGCGGTCGACGTACTGGCGAAGCCGGAGCATGACGCCGATGCCGAGCAGGACGATCGACACCAGCGCTGCTCCGCGCGACTCGTCGAGTACCGACCGGAGGGTACGTGGTGACGGACTCGAATTCATCGAAGCTGAGTCGAGGAGGGCAGGGGTCGATTCGGCAAGCGTCATGGCGGTCGAGATCACGGTGGGCACGATGCCGGAGCGACCGGCGAAATCGAGTCGCCTCCGACTGACTAATGGACTGCGCTCTGGTTACATCTGTACGATGCCGTCGCCCGTCGTCACCGTTCGCGCGCTTTCCAAGCGCTATGGCCGCACCGTCGCCATCGCCGACGTGTCCCTCGACGTGTTCGAAGGCGAGATCTTCGGGCTCATCGGACCCAACGGCGCCGGCAAGACGACGACGATGGAGTGCATACAGGGATCGCGCCACGCCGACGGCGGGACGATCTCCGTGCTGGGGCTGGACCCGCGCCGCGACTCCACGGCGCTGCGCCGCCGAATCGGCGTGCAGCATCAGGAGGCTCAGCTTCAGAAGCGGATCAAGGTGTGGGAGGCGGTGGACCTCTGGGCGTCGCTGTACGACCGGGAGAGCGTGGTGGACCGGGATGCACTCCTCGAGCGGCTCGGGCTCACCGCCAAGCGCGACAGCTGGTTCAAGAACCTCTCGGGGGGACAGAAGCAGCGGCTGTTCATCGCGCTGGCGCTGATCCACCAACCCGAGCTCGTGTTCCTCGACGAGCTCACCACGGGACTCGATCCGCAGGCCCGTCGCGCGATCTGGGAGCTGGTGCGCGACATTCGTGCGCGCGGCGCCACGGTCTTCCTCACGACGCATCTGATGGAAGAGGCCGAGCGGCTGTGCGATCGGGTCGCGATCATCGAGCATGGAAGGGTGATCGAGATGGGCACGCCGATGGACCTGGTGGCCAAGCACTGTCCGCAGCGCTGCGTCTTGTACTCGACCGACGAGGCGGAAGGGGAACGGCTGCACGAGCTGCGTGGCGAAGGCGACGACTTCGTCACGGAGGTGATCCACCGAATCGCCCGCGATGGGACGCGCGTGCGCGGATTCCGGACCGAAGTGCCGTCGCTCGAGGACGTGTTCCTCAAGCTGACCGGCCGCGCGATTCGCGACTGAGGGATTCGATGCTCAAGGGATTCCTGAAGCTGAGCTGGATCGAGATGAAGGTCTTCGTGCGCGAGCCGATGGGAGTCGTCGCGTCGCTGCTGCTTCCCGTCGTCCTGTTCGTGATCGTGGCGCGCGCGCTGCGCTTCAGCTCCGGCGGTTCGGGCATCCCGGTGTCGCGGCTGCCGTTCAACATCACCATCCTCACCTCGATGCTGATCGTCCTGGGCGCCGTGCAGTCGCTCGTCGCGATCATGGCGATCTACCGCGAGGGGGGCATCCTCAAGCGGCTGCGCGCCACGCCGCTCTCGCCGGTGACGATCCTCGGCTCGCACGTGCTGGTGAAGCTGGCCTTCACGCTGGCGACGATGGTGCTGATGATCGTCGCGGGAAAGAAGGTGCTGCCGGGCGCGATGCCCGAGCACCCCGTGAGCTTCGTCGCCGCCGTCATGCTCAGCACCACGAGCATCCTGTCGTTCGGGTTCGTGATGGCGAGCCTGGTGCGTTCAGCGCGATTCGCGCAGGCGCTGGGGGCCGCGATGACGTACGTGATGCTCGCGCTGTCGGGAGTGTTCATCGCGGTGGATCATCTGCCGCGGTGGCTCCAGATGGTCGCCTACTCGCTGCCGACGACACACTCGGTCACGCTGATGCGCGCGATCTGGTCAGGGGAAAGCTGGGGGTCACAGCTCGCGACGGTCGGTGCGCTGGGAGCGATCTTCGCGGTGTGTATCGGGTTCTCGGCGCGCTGGTTTCGGTGGGAGTAGGGGTCCGGGGTCGGGGCAGGAAAACAGCCACGGCAACCGATTGACGCGGAGATCGCGGAGATTACACGGCAAGCGCGCGGAGGACCGTGCAAGGCCGTGGCGCGACGACCGGCTGAATGCCGACCCCGGGCAGCCGTCATCCCGAGCGAAGCGCGCAGCGCGAAGTCGAGGGATCTGCACTTCGAACAGGTCCAGATTCCTCGACTCGCTGCGCTCGCTCGGAATGACAACGGGAGCGGTTCCGCGTTCTCGCAGTGCCCCTCCGCGGCCGCCGCGTCAATCGGTTGATGTAGCCGTTGGGCGCGCCGATCCGGACCCCCGGACCCCCGGAAGTCGTTCAGTCATCCCGCATTCCGACGGCTTCGTGAATGCCTCGGATGCGCGCCGACTCGCCACCGCAGCGTGCGTGCACCTCGCGCACCCCCGAACGCTGCACGAGCGCTGCGACGTTGTGTGCACGCACGCCGCCGCCGGCTACCACGCGCAACGCGTCGCCCGCGCGCTCGACCATCGCGGCGAGCGTGTCGGCGCCCTCGATGGCCGAACGAGCGGCGCCGGACGACAGCACTCGCGTCGCGCCAAGCGACGCGAGCGTCTCCACGGCGGCGAGCACGTCCGGGGTTTCGTCGATCGCCCGATGGAAGGTGACGGCGCGGCCTCGCGCCCCCGCGATCAGCTCTCGCGTGGCGGCGACGTCGATGCTGCCGGAGGCGTCGAGGGCGCCGAACACCACGCCCGAGGCGCCGAGGTCGATCGCGTCCGCAATGTCGTCGCGCATGCGAGCGAGCTCGCCGCGCGAGTAGACGAAGCCCCCCGCACGCGGGCGGATCATCACGAGCACGGGGACGCTCACCTGCGCCAGCACGTTCGCGACGAGCGAGTGCGCGGGCGTCGTGCCGCCCGCGTCGAGATCGGCGCAGAGCTCGAGGCGTTCCGCGCCACCGGCCATCGCGGCGAGCGCGTCGTCGAGCGTTTCGACCGCTGCCTCGATCAGGATGCGCATCGGCCGCTGAGCGTGGTCGATGGAGCCCGCTATCGCGTCGTTGTGGCGTAATCGCATATTGGGAAGAGCGGCGCACTCGCGTCAGCTGTCAACCTTCGGGCTCCAACCCCCGACCCTGGACCACCGCATGACGACCCGTCGCGACTTCCTCACCACTAGTGCCGCCGCCGCGGCTGGGCTCGTGCTCCCGCGGCACACCGAGCCTGCATTCGTGCGCGTGGTGGACCGTGCCGAGCTCCCGTTGTCTCCCGCCGCGGGCCGGCCCGCGGTGGTCGCGAGCAACAACGCGATCCGCGGCGTCAAGGTCGCCTACGACCGGCTGGTCGCGGGCAGCGATCCGCTCGATGCCGCGATCGCCGCGGCGAACATTCAGGAGCTGGATCCCGAGGACCAGTCGGTGGGGCTCGGCGGTCTGCCCAACTCCGACGGAATCGTCCAGCTCGACGCGAGCGTGATGCACGGTCCGACCAAGCGCGCCGGATCGGTGGCGTCGCTCGAGGACATCGCGACTCCGTCCCTTGTGGCGAAGGCGGTGATGGACTACACCGATCACATCATGCTCGTGGGTCCGGGTGCTCGGCGGTTCGCAATCGAGATGGGGTTCACGCCGCAGAACCTGCTCACCGAGAAGAGCCGGCAGTACTACCTGCGATGGAAGGCGAATCTCAACACGGACGACAACTGGCTCGATCACAAGGACGATGTGAAGATCGCAAAGCCCGCGACGCCGCCAGCGCGGAGCTCGATGCGCCGCACGGACGGATCGCACCTCGTGTTCGACGAGCGCGGCGTGCCCCATACGTACGGCACCGTGAACGTCAACGCGGTCACGGCGAACGGCGACATCGGCTCCGTCACGTCCACGTCCGGGCTGTCGTGGAAGATCCCGGGGCGCATCGGTGACAGTCCGATCATCGGGGCGGGGCAGTACTGCGACAACGAAGTCGGTGCGGCGGGATCGACCGGACGCGGCGAGGCGAACATCAAGGTGTGCGGGGCGTTCCTCGCCGTGGAGTTCATGCGAATGGGCATGTCGCCCGAGGCCGCGATCATGAAGGTGATGGAGCGCGTGCTCGCGATGACCGAGAAGCGCCTGCTGAACGATCGCGGCCGACCGTACTTCGACCTCGAGTACTACGCGATCAACAAGAAGGGGGAGATGGCGGGCGCGACGACGTACGAGGGCGGCACGTACGCCGCGTGCGACGCACAGGGCGCGCGGCAGATACCGTTCGCCTACCTGTTCAAGCGCAACGAGCGGCCCACGGGGCGGCCGATCTCGGGCACGCTGGTGCCGCCGTGATCTCACTCGGACCCGTCACGCTCGAGGGCCACGGCGTCCGCCTCGAGCCGCTCGCGCTCGAGCACGAAACCGGCATCCGCGCCGCCGCGTCGGATGGCGCGCTTTGGGAGCTGTGGTACACGTCCGTGCCCGCGCCCGATCAGGTGGCGCAGTACATCGCCACGGCCCACGAAGGCATGACTGCGGGGCACATGCTGCCGTGGGTCGTGCGCGACGCCATCTCGGGTGACGTGATCGGCTGCACGCGCTACCATGACATCGTGCCCGCCGTGGATCGCGTGGAGATCGGCTACACGTTCTACGCACAGCGCGTGCAGCGCAGTCACGTCAACACCGCGTGCAAGCTGCTGCTGCTCGGGCACGCGTTCGAGACGGTGGGGTGCGCGGTCGTGGGCCTCCGAACCGACAACTTCAACCTCCGCTCGCAGCGCGCGATCGAAGGGATCGGGGCCAAGCGCGACGGCGTCATCCGGCATCACGCGCCGCGCCGCGACGGCTCGGCGCGCGACACCTACATCTACAGTATCCTCGCCGGCGAGTGGCCCGACGTGAAGCGACACCTCACGACGCGGCTCCAGCGGAACTCGACGAGCCCTCGCTGACGGCCTTGAGGCTGGCGAGACCCTTCTCGAAATCGCGGCCCACCAGCTGGTCCATGTTCACGAACACCCCGAACAGCTTTCCCATCAGATTGTTCGAGCCGTTCATCGTCCAGACGACTTCGGTGCCGCCGTTGTCCGGGGTGAGGGCGAACTCCGTGATGTTCGTCGCTCGCATCGGCCGCGTGAAGTCGAGCGTCATGGCCACGCCCCGATCGTCGGAGCGCGTGATCTCCATCCGGCCCGCCCCCGCCTTCTTGTTGCCGTCCCACGCGTAAGTGGCGCCGACGCCACGCGCCGGACCGCCGTAGGTGCGCTGCATCGCCGGATCGAGCTTCTCCCACGGCGACCACGCCGCCCAGGCTCGGAAGTCGTCGAGATGCGGCACGATGTCACGCGGTGGCGCGGCGATGCGCCCGCGACGCTGGACTCGGAACTCCGCGGGCCGGCTCGAAGCGTAGGCGACGAGCGCCGCGACGCCTCCGGCGAGGACGGCGAGCACTGGAACGAACATGGGACCCCCGGTCGATGTCGGCGATCAGCTCACGGCGCGACGACGCTAGACCGGACCAGCCATCGCTGTCAAGGCGCAGGAACGTCCAAGCCGACCGCGCTCGCCCTCAGCGTGCCTTTGCCGTGCCCACCGCGTAGACGTGCCGCGCGCCGTGGAAGTTGCCGGTGAAGATCACCCACTTCTTGTCCGGCGTGATCGAGCCGTTTGGCTCCACGCCACCGCGCCCCGTCACGTAGTTGTGCTTCGCCATGTTGACCAGCTTCTCGCGCTTCAGCGTGCCGTCGCGCTGCACCGTGAACAGGTTGATCCACCGCCCGTTCGGCGAGAAAGCGACCTGCGTCTCGTCGCCGCCGTCGCCCATGAACATCGAGTCGTCACGCGAGACGTTGTAATGCACCGACCACGCGTCGCGGTCGATGTGGTAGCGCGTGCGCTTCCCCGTCGCGATGTCGACGCCGGCGATCCAGAACACCTGGCTGCGAGGCGTCTGCAGATCGTACCAGATCGTGCGGCCGTCCCAGCTCCAGAACTCGTGACCGGCGATCTCCATGTCCATTGTCCGCGCATGCCGCAGCGTCATTGCCGATCCGTCGGTGCGGATCGTCCAGATGCGGTCCACCTCGTGCCAGGTCCCCTCGTGGCAGTACAGCAGCAGGTTCGGATCGCGCGGGTTGAACTGCATGTGATTCAGCCAACCGTACTGGTACCCGACCGTGTCCGCCTTCGCCGTCGCGAGATTGGTGAACACGAATGCCATCGGCTCGGGAGCCAACGCGCGTCGCGCTAGTCCGTCCTCTTTCGTGACCGCGTACTGCTGCTCCGCCGTCAGCTCGGCCATCGTCTTCCCCGGGAACATCCGCTCGAGCTGCGGCTTCGCCTCGCGGACCGGCGGACGCGGCGTCTTGCCGCTCGGGTCCTCGGCGGGAATCGGAGTGACGGTGAACGTCTCGTCGGCGTTGATCAGCGTCCGTCGCGCATTGGGCACGGGGCGGACCTGTCGCGTGTCCACCTGATAGGCGAACACCTGGCCGCCGCCAGCTCCGCGCGGCGCACCAGGCGTACGCCGAGTGAAGTAGACCTCGCGCGTGCGTCTCGCCGCGTACGCTCCAGCCGCGGAGGGCACGGCGAGCTCCGGCTTCGGAGGCGACGTCCCGAGCGTCGTCACGTCCACGAGCATGATCCCACTCGGGCTGCTGAATACGTACCTGTCGCCCTCGGGCGTGTACGCGTTGTCGTGAAAGTAGAGCGTCTGGCTTCCCGCTTCGGCCGACAGGCGAATGACGCGATGTCCGGTGTCCGGATCGATCCAGTCGGTCGGTGGATCGTCGGTCGCTCGAAGGGGTGCCGCGCCGACCATGCCGAGCAGCAGCGTGGCGACTCCAAGTCTCCGCAGCGCAGATCGCATCGTGCCATGCACCATCGTCATCGCTCCGCCTGCAGGCGAACCTGAAACTCGGTGTGGCCCGGCACGGACTCGAGCGAGATGTCTCCGTCGTGGCGCTGCAGCAGCCGCCGCACGATGTCCAGGCCGAGGCCCGTGCCCTCGCCCACACCCTTCGTGGTGAAGAAGGGATCGAAGATCCGCCCCTGAATCTCCGGCGGCACCCCCGGTCCGTCGTCGATGATGCGGACGAGGACGCGATCGCGCTCACGCTCGGCGCGAACGGTGACGTGACCGTTCTTACCGACGGCATCGATGGCGTTGTCGAGCAGATTCATCCAGACCTGGTTCAGCTCGGCGCCCACGGCGTGCACGCGCGGCACGTCATCTTCGATCTCCACCGCGATCTTGATCCCCTTCGCGCGCGCCTTCGTGTTCAACATCGTCATCGTGTCGGCGACACCGCGGCGGATGTCCAGGGGTTCCGCGGCGGGCGCGTGGTCCATGTACGAGAACCCCTTCACCGCGCCGACGAGGTCGTGGATGCGCTCCCCTGCGTGCTCGATCTCGCTCGCCAACGACTTCACGAGCACGCACGACGAGATCCATCCCAGTGCCGCTTCGAGCGCGTCACCGCTCACGGTCTGCGCGAGCAGGTCGAGCGCGCCCGGCGTGATGCCGGTGTCGGCCAGCGGGATCGCGTACTCCTGTGTCGCGCTGTGGTCGGCCAGCCAGTCGGTGAGCTCGTCCTCGCGGTCGGCGCGCTGGAGCGGCGTGCTCGGCGCGTTGCCGCGCGCCGCGTCGCACATCGCCCGCGCGCGGTCGATCGCCGCGAACTGCTCCGTCGACAGTCCGGCGCTGGCGAGGATCCGCGACGCCTCCTCCGCGCCGCTCAGGCTCTCGATGAGAATCTTGCTGCTGCGCACGACGGCCGACGCGGGGTTGTTCAGCTCGTGGGCCAGTCCAGCCGCCAGCTTGCCGAGCGACACCAGCTTCTCGTCGCGCAGGTCGCCGGAGGTGAACTGCCGCGCGCGGTCGATCATGATGTGCACGAGCGCCGCAGTGGCGACGGGACATTCGCGCGTCAGCTCGGAGAAGACGTCCTTGTTGACCGCGAGGACCTCCGTGCGCTCTTCGGCACATGCATCGCGGGGCGGCGACGCGCCGCGCGAGTAGGGCATCGCACCGCCGACGTCACCGCCCTTCCACTCGAAGATCTTGTGCGCGCCGGCGCCGCGGTCCGCGCGGATCACCACGTGTCCGGAGAACAGGATGATCATGTGCTGCGCCTGCTCGCCCTTTCTCGTGACGATGTCGCCGCCTTCGTAAACGACTCGTGAGCCGTGCGCGGCGAGCCATGCATGCTCGTTCGGTGGCGCTTCGCCAAGCGCCCGATGCTGCCCGAGCTGGGCGATGATGTCGTCGCGGACGACGGGAGAGGTCGCGGTCACACGGTGCGCAGGTAGCGGTGAACCGAGTAGATCGCCGCCGAACCCTCACCCACCGCGGCGGCGACACGTCGGTTGGCGCCCGCGCGGACGTCGCCCGCGGCGAAGACGCCGGGAATGCTCGTCTCGAACATGAACGGGTCGCGCTCCAGCGTCCATCCACGCGGCCGGCCGTGCTCCTTCGGCAGATCGGCGCCGGTGATGACGAAGCCCTGCTCGTCGCGCTCGACCACGCCGGCGAAGGCGTCGGTGTGCGGCTTCACGCCGATGAACACGAACATCGCCACGCATGGGATCACGCGTTCGGCGCCCGTGGTGACCGACTTCACGACGACCGAGTGGAGCGAGCCGTCGCCGTTCACGCACGCGACCTCGACGCTGCAGACGACGTCGACGTTCGGCGTCGCCCGGATGCGGTCGGCGAGATAGCTCGACATCATCGGCAGCAGGTCGTTGGCGCGGATGAGCATCGTGACGCGACGGGCGTAGCGCGAGAAGAACAGCGCGCCCTGGCCGGCGGAGTTCGCACCGCCGACGACGGTGATCTCCTTGTCGCGGATGCGCGCCGCTTCCGTCATCGCCGCGCCGTAGTACACGCCGCGTCCGTTGAGCGGCTCCACGCCAGGCGCATCGAGCGTCCGCGCGCTCATGCCCGTGGTGATCACGACGGTGTATGCGGATAGCTCCGTGCCGTCGCCCAGCACGACGATGCGGTACGGATCCTCGCGTCGCAGCCCGACCACCTCCTGTCCGGTGAGCAGCTCGGCGCCGAACTTCTTCGCCTGCATCGTGGCGCGTTGCGCCAGGTCGGCGCCGGTCACGCCGGCGGGAAATCCCAGATAGTTCTCGATCATCGAGCTCGTCCCCGCCTGGCCGCCGGCCGCCTGCGACTCGACGAGCACGGTGCGCAGCCCCTCGGACGCGGCATATACCGCGTTGGCGAGGCCGGCGGGGCCGCCACCGATCACGATCACGTCATAGAACGGCTGGCTCGCGTGCGTCTGCAACCCCGCCTTCGCCGCGAGCGCTGCCGTCGTGGGCATGACGAGGTTCGAACCGTCGGGGAAGATGACGACGGGAAGCTTCGTGACGTCGTTCGTGATCGACTCCAGCAGCGTGTGCGCGGCGGCGTCCTGGTCGACGTCCACCCACTCGTACGGCACGCGATTCCGCGACAGGAACTCTTTCGCCGCGAACGACTGCGGCGACCACTGCGACCCGAGCACGCGGATCCCCTCGAAGGTGGGTCGCGTGCGCGCGCGCCACTCTCCGAGCAGGTCGTCGATCACCGGATAGAGCCGCATCTCCGGTGGATCCCACGGCTTCATGAGATAGTGATCGAGCCCGATCTCGTTGATGCCCTTGATCGCCACTTCGGTGTCGGCGTACGCCGTGAGCAGCACACGACGCGAGTCGGGGTGGAGCTTCATCGCCTCGCGCAGCAGGTCGATCCCCGACATCTCCGGCATCCGCTGATCGACGATGAACATCGCCACCGGCGTGTGACGGGCCGCGAGCGCCTGCGCCGTCTCCAACCCTTCACTGGCCGACGACGCCTTCATGACCCGGTACTCGTGGCGGTACTGGTGTCGCAGGTCGCGGTCGATCGCGCCGAGGACAGCGGGATCGTCGTCGATCGTGAGAATGACGGGCTTGTTCATCGAATAACCTTGCTCATCCACGTGTCGGCGCGATAGTCGCGCACCTCCGCCACGACGCGACCCGGCCGGGCGGCGGTGCGCAGGCCCCAGGTCTCGCGGACCGCGCCGACGCGATTTCTGTCCGTGATGGAGGGAAAATGTCGATCCGCGCGGAGAGGCACCAGATTTCGCGGGCTCGCAGTTTCCGGAGTCTGCGGGCAGGCGCAGCTGCGCACTGAGCTTGCGACGTGGAGTGAGTGCACTGAAGTTGGCGCTCATGTCCAGCTCGCCGAGTCCAAAGCGTCTGCTGCTGGCGTTTCTCGTCGCGCCCCTCGCCGCGCCCGTCGCGTATATCGTCGGCACGCTGGCGGTGGGATTCTTCACACGCGGCAGCACGTTCAAGGCGCTCTCCGCGCTCGACCTCCTCATCGGCGTGTTCACGCTCGGCGCGCCATGCGCGTACGTCGCCGCACTGGTGGCGGGAATGCCGATGTACTTTCTGCTGCGCCGACTCGGCCTGCTCAGCCGCTGGACGGTCTGGCTCGCCGGCGCGGCGATCGGCGCGGCGGGTGCGCTCGCGCTCGCGCCCTACCTCCGAGGCGATCTCTTCTCGATCCGATTTCCCTGGTGGGTGGCCGCGCTGCTCGGGCTCGTGAGCGCGGACGTGTTTTGGAGGATTCTGAGGGTACCCGTGCGAGGAGAGTCGCGATGAGTTGGTTGGTTGGATCGTGAGTTCGTGCGAAATGGCCTCGGTGAGCTGCTGCCTCCCGAGGCCGTTTCGCACGCACCAACGATCTCACTCACCAACTCACCGCCTCAATGGTGCATCCCTTCGGCGTGCGTGTACGGCGCCTTCGGATCGCACTTCACCGCGGCGTTCGTCGACTCGAACACCCCCTTCGGGTTGTCCTTCCACAGCCAGACGTGGAGGTCGTAGTGCTCGAGCTCCTTGGGCATGATCGGCTCGTGGCCGTACATCGGTCCGAGCAGCGTCTGGCCGAAGATCGCTGGCGCCTTGCCACCCGCCACCTGCTTGGGCATGAACCACTCCGCGGCGACGAGCTTGAGCCTGCCCCCGACCGGCTCGTAGATCAGCACCTGCGGCTTCGCGGGATCGAGCTGCGGCCCGATGTTGGCCGTGTTGAGGAAGTGCACGCCCATGGCTCCAGGCTTGTAGACGACGGGACCATCCTGTCCGCCGTGCGGGAAGTCGATGCAGGCCACGGTCGAGAAGAATCCGTCGCGCAGAGCCACGTACGGATCCTTGTATTTGTCGAGCGCAGTGCGAACAGCGACGAGCTCGGGTGACAGCTTGGCGGGGGCTCCGGCCTGCTTGACCTGCGCCTGCACGAGGCTCGGCGCACACACGAGAGCGACGAGGAAGGCGGGCAGGATGTACGACTTGTCGATCACGCGTCTTCGCATGAGTGACACTCCGGGGGATGAGGGGTATGCGCAAGCATGGTAGGGCCTGGACGAGGCGTCAATTGCTCTTTTGGAACGCCGAATTGGTGATGGGTGAATCGAACTGCAGACACCGATTCTCGTTTCGAAAAGAGAGAGGGCCGCCCCGTGAGAGACGGCCCTCCTCCGTGATACACCGATGCACCGAATCGCTAGCTCACCGATTCACCGCTTCACGGAGTCGCCGCCGGATACATCGCCTTCTGAATGTCCCGCCACGTCACGAGCACGATCTTGTTGTCCTTCAGCGCCTGCTTCCACTCCGGGCTGCTCACGAGGTCAAAGTCGCGCTGCCGCCAGCCGGCGCCGTAGGCGTCCTTGTTCACTGTCACGGCTCGAAGCTCGGCGTCGTCGTGGCCGAGGTGGAAGAGAATCTCGGTCAGCTTCCCCGGCTTCACCTTCTTGAGCAGATCGAGATAGAACTCCTTCCAGCGCTCCTTATCGGAGTTGTCCGCGAACACGACGGTGTCGGGGAAGATGTCGCTCGGCAGCAGCACCGACTGCCCCGATGGGCTGGGTGCGCTCAGCGCCGCGAGGAAGGGAAGCTTGTACGAGCGCGCGACCTTCACGTACGTCGCGAACAATCCGGG
>DATEOG010000253.1:0-5600 GCA_035274345.1 Gemmatimonadaceae bacterium | reverse complement strand
ACGAGGGGGCCATCCAGACGGTGCGCGTCGGCGAGCACGATGCGACCGGGACTAGCGAACGTGTATCCGTGATATCGCTCGCCCGCGACTTCGATCATCTGCGCATGGGGCACCACGTACCACTGAATGCTCCGAAGGTCGCCCGAGCGTCCGGAGCATGCTTCCGTCATCCGCCACCAGAGCGCGAATCGCGCCGGCGCCGTCCACGGCACCGCATCCGGCGGGAGGCGTGGTTCGCTCGGCAGGGTGCACGCCGTCACGAGCAGTGCGACGGCCCACACGGCGGTCACGACCGACCTCGCGTGGACTGCGGCTCGGACCTTGGTACCCGGCATCGTCGTTGGTACTCTCGCGTCGCGCGGATGATCCTGGCGCTTGTTCCGTCGGACGAGACGACCTCGTCTCGCGCCTCTCGCGCCTTGGTGCCAACTTCTCCCGATGAGCGCCCCTGTTCAAGAGACGACACCAGCGCCCCTTCCTCGCCGTTTCGGCCTGCTCCCGGCCACGGCGCTGAACATGACGAACATGATGGGCGCGGGCCCGTTCATCACGATCCCGCTGCTCATGACCGCGCTCGGCGGGCCGCAGGCGATGCTCGGCTGGCTCGTCGCGCTCGTGATCGTGATCTGCGACGGCATGGTGTGGAGCGAGCTCGGTGCCGCGATGCCGGGATCGGGCGGCTCGTTCCACTATCTGCGCGAGGCGTTTGGCCGCGAGCGGTTCGGGCGGCTGATGGGGTTCCTATTCGTCTGGCAGTTCGTGCTGAGCGGACCGCTGGAGATCGCGTCCGGCTACATCGGGTTCGCGGCGTACGCGCGCTACATCTGGTCGGGGCTGGGACGCGAGGGCGTGATCGCGCTGATCGTCGGGATCGGGCTGCTCAACGTCGCGCTGCTGTACCGGCGCATCCACGCCATCGCGAAAATCACAGTGTCGCTCTGGGTGGGAACGCTGATCACCGTGCTCGCAGTGATCATCACCGGGGCGTTCAACTTCGATCCCGGCGTCGCGTTCGACTTTCCACCCGGCGCGTTCGACTTCTCGCTCGGATTCTTTCTCGGGCTCGGCGCGGCGTCGCGCGTCGGCGTGTACGACTATCTCGGCTACTACGACGTCTGCTACATCGGCGACGAGGTGCGGGACCCGGGCCGCGTCATCCCGCGCTCGATCCTCATCAGCACGGCGGCCGTCGCGCTGATCTACATCGGGATCAACCTGTCGATCATCGGCGTGATCCCCTGGCGCGAGTTCGTCCCCGCCGATGCGCACCCCGAGTCCGGGTTCATCGTCTCGACGCTGATGGAGCGCGTGTACGGCTCGCGCGTGGCGACCGTGTTCACCCTGCTCGTGCTGTGGACGGCGTTCGGTTCGACGTTCGCGCTGCTGCTCGGCTACTCGCGCATCCCCTTCGCCGCGGCGCAGAGCGGGTACTTCTTCCGGGCGTTCGGACGGCTGCACCCGACGAAGCAGTTCCCGTACGTCTCGCTGCTCGTGCTCGGTGCGCTCTCGATCGTGGCGGGATTCTTCTCGCTGGGCACGGTGATCGACGCGATGATCGTGACGCGCATCCTCGTGCAGTTCATGGGACAGGTCGTTGGCCTCATGCTGTTGCGGCGCAACGCGCCGGACATGCCGCGACCGTACCGGATGTGGCTCTATCCCCTACCCGCACTGGTGGCGCTGCTCGGGTGGATCTTCCTGTTCGCCACGACGCAGCTGCAGGTGATCCTGTTCGGCGTGGGGATGCTCGTGCTGGGCGGGATTGCCTTCCTCATCTGGTCGTGGCGTACGGAGCGCTGGCCGTTTCCGAGGCTGGAGCGCGCGGCGAGCTGAGATCAACGGCAACAGCTGAAGAGATTGACGCGGAGGCCACGGAGATTACACGGCAAGCGCGCGGAGGACCGAGCAAGGCCGTGGCGCGACGACCGGCTGAATGCGGACCGCGGGCAGCCGTCATCCCGAGCGAAGCGCGCAGCGCGAAGTCGAGGGATCTGCACGTCGAACAGGTGCAGATTCCTCGACTCGCTGCGCTCGCTCGGAATGACAACGGGAGCGGTTCCGCGTTGTCGCGGCCCCTCCGCGGCCTCCCCGTCAACGGGCGCTGCTCCGCGTTCTCGCAGTGACCCTCCGCGGCCTCCGTGTCGATCTGTTGCCGTTGCTGTTGCCGTCCTCACCCACGGACAGAAATCGAGAACGGAGCGTCGGTACCCGAACGCTCCGTTCTCGATGCTCGTGCCGCGGAGCCTGATCCGGATCAGGGAATCCGTGTGCCCGACCCGCGGAGCTGGAGCACGGAGTCGGCGCCCTTCGTGTCGTAGTGCGCCGTCGTCACGCCGACGAGCTTGCCGTCCTGCAGCCGCATCGTGGTCTCGGTCGTGACCTTCGTGCTCTTCCGACGCTGGCTGGCGAATGGGCCGGCGGTCGTACGGAGGCTGTCGCCGTCCACTGACACCTTCAGCGGCACTTTGACACCGCTCGGGAACTCCATCACCCAACCGGTGGTGTCGGCCGTCGCCGTGATGACGTAGTTCGTCGGGCTCGTGTCAGCGCCCGACATCGGGACGTTGCTGAACTGCCACTTCCCCGCGAGGTCCGCGAGGGAGAGCGTCGGCGCCGGCGCGGGGATCGGAGCCGGCGCCATCGCCGCCGTGGTGTCCTTCGGTGGCTCGCTCTTCGCGCACGCCGCGACGAGCAGGATGGTGGAGCTGGCGAACGCGATGCGAGCAATGCGATGCATGTGAACCTCCGCGAAGAGTGAGGGGAGCGGAGCGGCGATAGCAGGGGGGTGAGACGATACGGACCGCCGAGGCGGAGTCAAGCGCGCGATAATAAACGCCTGACGGCAGCTCGCGCGCTCCGGGAACGCGCGATGTTCTGGTCGATACGACTCGCAATGCCCGACACAGCCCGTATGTTCGAGGCATGCCCGACCTCGTTCCCGACGACGACCCCTTCATCAGGGAGCTGCGCGATGCCGGCGTCCGCCCGCCGCCGGGTCCCCGCCGATCGAGGACCGGACGGCCGCCGCGGTCGCCAAGGTTCACCCTCGTCGTGGCGATCCTGGCGTTCCTGCTCGTCGTGGTGCTGCCGAGCCTCACGACTCGGCTGGCCGACTGGCTCTGGTTCCGCGAGATCGGCTTCGAGCGCGTCTTCCTGACCAAGCTCGCGGCGCAGTGGACGATCGGGCTCCTCGCGGGCGCGATCGCCTTCGGCGTGCTGTACGGCAATGCGCGCTACGCGCTGCGCGGGCTCGTCGTAGGCCCGATGCGCGTCCGCGATCCGATCACCGACGTCTCGCAGCTCGCCTCGGCCATCGGTGCGCAGGCCGCGCGCGTGATGCGCGCCCTGGCGCTCCCGTGGACGGCGCTCGTCGCGTTCGTCGTCGCGCTGGCGATGGCCTCGCAGTGGAACACGGCGCTGCAGGCGATCCATCGCACCCCGTTCGGACAGACCGATCCGATCTGGGGGCGCGACATCGGGTGGTACGTGTTCACGCTGCCGGCGATCGAGGCGGTCGTGTCGTTCGCGTTCTCGCTCATCATCCTCTCGCTCCTGCTCGTCGCGCTGCCGATCCACTTCGCGCGCGCCGAGACGGGACGCGGGGGCGAGCCGCTGGTCATCCCCCAGCTCGCGCGTCAGCATCTCTCGATACTCGCCGCGCTGCTGCTCCTGGTGCTCGCACTGCGCACGGAGCTCGTGAGCATCCCCGGCCTGCTGTTCAACCAGCACCTCGCGCTCACCGGCGCGAGCTACGTGGACCTGCACGTGCGCGTGCCGGCGATGCACGTGCTCGCGGCGGGCGCGCTCATCGGCGCCGTGCTCATCGCGTGGGGCGGGATGCGCGGACGGATGGCATCCATGGCGCTGCGTGTCGTCGTCGGCTACGCGATTCTCACGGCGCTGGCGATCCTCGTGCCGGCGGCCTACCAGCGCCTCGTCGTGCAGGCGAACGAGCTGTCGTTCGAGACGCCGCAGATCGCCCACCACATCGAGGCGACGCGCCGGGCATGGGGGATCGCCGACGTCCAGTCGCGCGAGCTCGGGCCGGCCGCCGATCTGACGCCTTCCATGATCGCGGCCAACCGCGCGACGATCGACAACGTGCGCCTGTGGGACCGCGAGCCACTGCTCCAGACGTTCGGACAGCTCCAGTCGATCCGCACGTACTACGACTTCGTCTCGGTGGACGACGACCGGTACCAAATCGGCGGGCAGGTGCGCCAGGTGATGCTCTCGGCGCGCGAGCTGGACACCGATGCGCTGCCGACGAAAGGGTTCATCAACGAGCATCTCACCTACACCCACGGCATGGGAGTCACGCTCGGCCCGTCGAACGAGGTGACGACGGAAGGGCTCCCCGTGCTGTTCATCAAGGATCTCCCGCCCGTCTCGAGCATCGCGCTGCCGATCAAGCGGCCGCAGATCTACTACGGCGAGCAGTCGAACGACTTCGTGCTCGCCCCAAGCCGCCAGCGCGAGTTCGATTATCCGGCGGGCGAGGGGGACGCGGCCGTGTACTCGACGTACGACGGACGCGGCGGCGTGCCGGTGTCGTCGTTCGCCGCGCGGCTGCTGTACGCGCTGCACTTCGGATCGTTCAACATCCTGCTGTCGCGTGACGTCACCGACCGCACGCGCATCCTGTACAACCGCAGCGTCGGCGACCGCGCGCGCCGCGCCCTGCCCTTCCTGGCGTTCGACCGCGATCCGTACATGGTCGTGGCGTCCGACGGGCGGCTGAAGTGGCTGCTCGACGGCTACACGACGACCGACCGCTACCCGTACTCGCAGCCGGTGCAGAACGGGATCGACTACATGCGGAACGCGGTGAAAGTCGTCATCGACGCCTACGACGGCGACGTCGCGGCGTACGTTGCCGCGCCGGACGACCCGATCGTGCAGACGCTGGGACGCATCTATCCCGGCCTGCTGCGCCCGTTGAGCGCGATGCCCGCCGATCTGCGCGCGCACCTGCGCTATCCGGAGGATCTGTTCCGGGTGCAGACGGCGCTCTATGCGACGTACCACATGGGAAACCCGGAGACGTTCTACCACCGCGAGGATCAGTGGCAGGTGCCGGGCGCCTCGGCCGTCAGCCAGCAGAGCGCGAGCGAGCGCGGATCGCCGGCGGGACGGATCGCCGGCGAGTCGTTCCTGCGGCACATCGTGATGCGACTGCCCGGCGAGCGTGACCCGGAGTTCATCCTCATGCGGCCGTTCACGCCGCGGCAGAAGGACAACCTCGCGGCATGGATGGTGGCGCGGAACGACGGGGCGCACTACGGCAAGCTCGCCGTGTACCGCTTCCCTCGTCAGAGCCTCGTCTTCGGCCCGAACCAGATCGCCAATCGTATCAACCAGGACACCGAGGTGTCGCGCCAGATCTCGCTGTGGGACCAGCGCGGATCCGAGGTGCTGCGCGGCGAGCTGCTGGTGATCCCGATCGAGGGATCGCTGGTGTACGTGCAGCCGCTCTACCTGCGCGCCCAGGGCGGCCGCATCCCCGAGCTGAAGCGCGTGATCGTGGCGCAGGAAGGACAGGTCGCGATGGCGGAGACGTTCGACGCGGCGCTGCGCGCGCTGTTCGGCGACACGCGGAC
>DATEOG010000252.1:0-10618 GCA_035274345.1 Gemmatimonadaceae bacterium | reverse complement strand
CCCATATGATCGATGGTGCAGCGAATACCAAGTCCCAGAACACGAGCTCACATGTCGCACCTGTCTACTGAACGCCTCGCCGCACTGGGTGACGAGGAGCCGACGCCGGTCGAGGTCGCGCATCTCGCCGCGTGTGCCGAGTGCGCGCGCGAACGCTCGGCGTATCGAACGCTCGTCGCCATGGCGCGCACCGAGCGTGACGCGATCGGGATCCCGTTGACGCGCTGGGAGTCGATCGCCGGAGCGATGTCGACCGAGCAGTCCACGGCGGCGCCGATGCTGGTGGCGCACGACGGAGCTGCGGTGAGCGCGACACGCGGACGCATGCGATTCATGCGCGTGCCCGTGCGTGCCGCGGCTGGGTTCCTGCTGCTGGCGGGCGGCGCGCTCGCCGGCCGACTCAGCGCGGGTGCGCCCCTCTGGCCGATCGGCGCGAACGAATCCGTTGCGACGCAGCAGGCCGACGGGAATGCTCGAGGCACTCCCGCGGGAAGCGAGCGTAGCCCGGCGACGTTCGCCTCCGTCGAAGACGCGCGGGCGGCGCAGCTCCGCTCCGAGTCGATGTATCAGCAGGCCGCCACCTTCCTCGCCGAGCACGATTCCGCCGGCGCGCCCGACTACAGCCCCGAGATGGTGAAATCGCGTCTCGCGGCGCTCGATCAGATGATCTCCACCACGCGCGAGGCGATGCGCGAGGCCCCGCACGATCCGGTGATCAACGGCTACTACCTCACGACCGTGGGCCAGCGCGAGGTCGCACTGAGGCAGCTCAACACGGCGCTGCCGGCCAGCCTCCGCTCGAACAGCTTCTGAGCCGGCCAGTCCGGCATGCGATGATGATTCCGTCGATGTCCCGTTCCCCTGCACCACTCCTCGTCTCGGTCGGCCTCGCGCTCGCCGCGAGCGCGTCGCCGCTCGTCGCGCAGAAGAGCGAGGCGATCGCACGCGGTGCGGCAAAAGTATCCGCGAGCGACTCGTCGGGGATTCGTCTGCGACGCCTCGAGCGCACGATCGATTCGCTCGTTCAAATCTTCGACGACGAGGTGAGTCCCGAGCGCCGGCTCAAGCTCCGCCAGCAGATCGACGAGCGCTTCGCCGAGTTCACCGCCGTGAGAACGGCGACGTCTCCGAAGAAGGCGGAGCGGAGCGTCTACCTTCGGCGCGCGCCCGAGGCGACGTTCGAGTCGCGCTTCGGTGAAGGGTTCGCGATGCCGCCCCAGATCCCGCAGGGAGCGCTGCCTGGCTGGATCGGCATCGTCGTGAGCGGTGCGCCGACACAGATCCGGGTCGAGAACAAGGAGATCTTCATGCGATATCTCCTCTATCCGCAGATCGTGTCGGTGGACCCGACCTCGCCAGCGCAGCGTGCGGGCCTCGCGCCGGGCGACACGCTGATGGCGTACAACGGACGCGACGTACGCGCCGACGAGATTTCGATGACGAAACTTCTGGTCCCGAAAGCCACGGTGAAGGTGCGCGTGCGTCGGGATGGAAAGATGAAGGACCTGCCCGTCGTCGTCGCCGAGGCGCCGGCGAGGATCAGGGAGCGACGGTTGGACGAGATGCGCTACGTGGGATCGACGTGGGAAGCGATTCCATCCACGCCGCCTGTTGCTCCGGGCGTGATGACGCCCCCGCCGCCGCGAGGGTACTTCCCGCCCGCGCGGTTGGGAGTCGGCTCCACGCCCGTCGTCGCGCCGCTACCCCCCGTGTTCACGCTGAGCGGAGTCGCGGGGGCGCAGGTCGTCACGCTGTCCGAGTCGATGAAGCGCAAACTCGGCCTTCCGTCAGGGGTGCTGGTGACGGCCGTGCCCTTCGGGTCGCCGGCCGCGCAGTCGGGGCTCGAGGAGGGCGACGTGATCGTTCGCGTCGGCCAGGAGGCAGTGGCCACCGAGCGGGACCTGCGCGCGCTCGTCAGGCGCGCGGCCGTGGAAGGTGAGCACTCGGTGAAGCTCGAGCTGCGTCGAGGCAAGGAGCGCCGCACACTCGAGCTGCGCTGGCGCTCGAACTGACGAGTGCGGATCCCTCGACTTCGCTCGGGATGACCGGGTCTCGGCGTCATCCCGAGTGAGCGCAGCGAGTCGAGGGATCCGCACTTGACTGTCATCCCGAGTGAGCGCAGCGAGTCGAGGGATCTGCACTTGACTGTCATCCCGAGCGAGCGCAGCGAGTCGAGGGATCTGCACCCGGCTGTCCGGCGGCCGATCAGTCGATCGCGTCCTCCAGCTTCTCGAGCTTCCGCCCGGACGGAATCAGCGTCTTGTGGATCGCCAGCGCGGCGATCGCTCCATCCGACGCCGCGGCGATCGCGAGCTGCGGCCCGGGGACGATGTCTCCCGCGGCGAAGCAGTTACGCACCGACGTGTGGTACGCCTCGTCGACGATGATGTGGCCTCCCGAGTCGCGCTTGCATCCGAGCTGCGCTCCGAGGTCGTCCGCCGGATACTGACCGATGGCGAAGAAGATCTTGTCGCAGTCGAGCGCCATCCCGCTCTCGAAGGTCAGCGACTGTACGCGCGAGCCGCTGTGGTCGACGCAGCTGATCGGATACTCGATCACCGGGATGTTGAGCGCGTCGAGCTTGTCGCAGTACTCGGGTAGATCGAGATTCGCCGGCTCGCCATTCGTGCAGATGATGATGTCGCGCGTCCACGCCGTGAGGTCGAGCGCCATCCCAACTGCTTTCCGCCCCGATCCGATCACGGCGACTTTCTGGTCGCGGCACTCGTAGCCGTCGCAGTCGGGACAGACGTGCGCGGTGCTGCCGTAGACGCGCTCGAGTCCAGGCAGGTCGGGCCACACGTCCTTCAATCCGATCGCGAGCAGCAGCCGTCGCGCGTGCAGGGACTTCCCGTCGGCGAGCGTGAGCTCGAAGCGATCGTCGTCGTGGCGGGTGACGCGCTCGCAGACGGCATCCACGAGAGTCACGCCACAATCCCGCGCCTCGTCGCGCCCCATACCGCGGAGCTGCGCGGGCCGGATGTCGGGATGGCCGAGGAAGCCGTTGATGCCGCGCGTCTCCCAGTTGCGCGGGTCGCCCGAATCGACGACGACTACGGAGTGGAGATAGCGCGCCAGCCAGATGCTCGCGGTGAGGCCCGCCGGTCCGCCGCCGACGATCGCGACGTCGAGGCGTTCCGAGACGCCGACCGCCCCATCGTTCGCCGATTCATTCTCGCTGATCCCCACTCACGTCCTCCTGGCCCCGTGCGCGCTCGACGCTCCTCGCAGGCAAGAAGGGTTCCGGCGAAGTGCGGCGTCGCTTCCGCTTAGCCGCTCAGCGCAGCGAGCCGGGAGGGACGAGGTACAGCAGGCGTAGCGTCGCGCGGTCGGAGGGGGAGATCGCCGTGGACGCCGACTCGCGGTACATCACGCTCGTCGCGTCGTTCGCGTGGTTGAGACCGAGGGCGTGGCCGATCTCGTGTCGGAGCGTACCGGCGATCATGTACGGAGGGATGAGTCGGCCGACACTGTCGTGGTTGGCGATCTCGATGCGCGCCGTCGCGATCCAGAATTCGCTCGTGTGGAGCCGCTCCGTGACGCCGATGCGCTGACCCTCCCCGGCGGAGAAGCGCTCCTTCCAGCGCAGCGTGATGTCGGCACGCACCGAATCGTAGATGAAGTTGAAGCGCAGTGGAAAGCCGGCCTCGTTCCACTCGGCGAAGGCGCTCCGCGCGAGGTCCACGTACGCGGGCTGCCAGCCTGCCGCCGACGACGAGGGCTCGAGATACACATCTACGGCTTCGCCCCGTTCGTCGGGCCAGCGATAGAGCGCGCTGTCCTGGGCGTAGACGATGTCGTCGATGTAGCTGCCCGGCTTGAGGTTGTCGACGCGGCGGCGCAGCTGCTCCGGAGGCACCTGTTGATGTCGCGTGGGCGACGACGCCATCTGCCGGATCTCGCCTTGAAGCGGCGGCATCGGCATGTCGAAGGATCGGTCGGCCGCGGCCGGGGCCCGCGTTCCCTCGCCGAGCGCGCGCTTGCCGATGCTCCCCGCGACGAAACCGCCGAGCGCGAGGACGAGCAGCGCCGGGATGACCTCGGCGCGGAGCCGAACTAGCGGACGCCTCCCGGCGGCAGCGTGTACAGCAGGCGTGCCGTGGCGTGGTCCGCCACCGACAGCTCACGGACACGGACGCGCGGGGCCATGATGCTCGTCAGGTCCTCGGTATGATCGAGGCCGAGCAGGTGGCCGATCTCGTGGAGCGCCATCGCTCTCATCGCGTCGTCGTCCAGCGTACGTCCGCTGGTGTGATGCACGGCGAGGACGATGTCGGCGTCGATGATCCACCAATCGTCGTCGCGCGCCCACTTCGTACGGCCGCTGATCGGCTCGTCGAAGTGGTGAACGAAGTTGACGTGCACGTCTGCGCTCGCCGAGTCGGAGACGAACGCGAAGCGAACGGGGAGCTTCACACCGTCCCACGCGAGAAATGCATCGCGGACTTCCGTCGCGAACGACGGACGCCATTCGTCGATGTCGCTCTCGCGCTGAATCCACACCTTGAGCGGTACGCCCTTGAGGTCGTGCCAGCGGGCCAGAGAGCTGTCACGCTCCACCACCATCTCGCCGATGTACGTCCCGGCGCCACGCTCCGTGAGCTGGCGGCGCACCGCCGCCTTGGACCGCGCGACCTCGGCGGCGTTCGGCGTCAGCTCGCGCGCCACGGCACCGCCGCTCGCGACGTCGGTCCGTGTCGGTGAGGGCCGCACGACCGCCGACGCCGGGACTACGGCGATGGCGAACGCGGCGGACCCAGCAACGAAGCGAGCGATTCGGGAGGGGCGAAACGGCATAGGGAACGGCGGGCGGGAGGGTGCAGCGGGAGGGCGATCGGGGGAGGCGGGCTCTTGGGGAACGTCGGGTCCGCAGACCAGTTGTGCTCGTCGACTGGCAGCGCCGACGGGAAGGGCGGGGGTGGTACCGGATGCGCACCGTGGGCGAGCGAGCCAGAGAGCGGTCGCCGCGCGCGATGCACCGTACTCGGTTAGTAGACGAGCGGAGGTAGGAAAGGCCACGTGGTGTGATGAAGGTCACACCACCGCGCTCCTCATAGCGTACACGAGGGACCCCGCAGCGTTCCCCGAAGTTACAATTGGTACATGTACCTACGGGCTGATGCATAGGGGGTCTGTCTCGTACGCACTTCAAGAACGGTCGAGCTCGGCCCGCCCCGCGAGCATACCACGGCGGCTAGAAGCGAACAGTCTGCTTTCCGGCGTGGAGTGGAGCGCTTCGGCCCCGCCACTCGAATCGTCCCGAGACCCCGGTCGGCAGCGTCACGTCGGCGCTGAGCCCGGATGAGCCGACACGCGTGAGGGCGACGTCGATGTCGCCGCGCGGATGCGGCACCCGGCCCGATGCACGCTGCAGCGGCCCGAGCGCTGGTGCGATGCTGACCGTGCGGAATCCCGACGATGCGGGACGCACGCCGAGCACGGTGGCGAGCAAGCCATAGTTCGGGTGCGCGGACCAGGCGTGCGAGTCCGAGCGCGTGGGCTCGGGCTTCTCGGGCGCCGACGTGAGCCCGAGCGCGAGCATCGTGCGCCACGGGGCGAGCTGCTCGATGTAGCGGTCCGCCAGTCCGACCTTTCGCAGCGCCTCGTGCACGTACCACGAGAAGTAGTATGACGCCGGGATGAGCGACGAGTCGGCGAGGACTCGCTCCATGAGTGCGCGCTGCTCGGCGGGGGGCAGCGCATCAGTGAGAATCGCGAGCACGTTCGTCTGCTGGCTGAAGGCCGCCGAGTCGGGTGCATCGCGGAACAGCCGGCGCCGCGCATCCCACGCGCGGGCGCGCACGGCACGTCGCAAACCGTCGGCCCGTTCGCGGTACGATCGCGCCATCCCTGGCACTCCCAGCTCCGTCTCGAGCAGCGCGGCGCGATCGAGTGCGTACGCGTACAGCAGGCTCACGGTGGCGGAGTGTCCGTCGTCCGCGCCGGCGGGGACGCCGCGGGTCCAGCGCTCGGCCCAGTCTACGAAGTTCCAGTAGGGCATGGGACCCAGCATGCCCGTCGAATCGACGCGACGGCCGTACCAGTCGAGAATGCCGCGGATGCCGGCGAGCCTGGTACGCACGAACGCCGGATCGTCGCGATGCAGCTGGTAGTCGTGCACCATCGCCACGTAGATCAGGGCGAACGGCGGAATGAGCTGCTGCAGCTCGGACGGATACCGGCTCGTCGTGATCCCCTCCGGGATTCGCGAGTCGTCGAAGTGTACGATCGCCTGGCGTACGAGCCGGTCGTCGCCCGCGACGTACAGCGAGATCAACGCCTGCAGCCGCGTGTCGCCGATGTACTGGAGCTGCTCGTAGTACGGCGTGTCCATGTACGTCTCGAACGCACCGATGCGCGCGCCGTTCCAGTTCATGCGCCACATGTCGGCGAGCCAGGGCAGATCGCTCGTGAAGCGGCCGCGCTCGACGAACGGATACGCGGTGAAGATGCCCGACAGGTCATGGATGCGGAGCGGCTCGGCGGCAGTCTGCACGTCGAGCTCCACATAGCGGCCGGAGCGCCAGTAGAGAGTCTGGAAGCGCCGATGCTCTCCGCCTCCGGGACGAAGCACGTCATGGATGCCGCGGATGCGCCGGCCCTCGACGTCATTGCGATTGCCCTTGTTGCCGGCGGAGTCGACTGCTCCCTCGGCGTACGTCAGGGTGAGGGCGCTGCCCGCACCACCGCTCGTCTCGACGACGGTGTACGCGTTCGTCGTGCGCGCGTGGTCGAGCAGCAGCGTCGCGTGCGTGTTGGCCGGGACGACCAGTGCCTCACCGCCGCGAATGAACCCGTCGTTGAGCGGGACGCCCGTCGCGCGCCGCACGGCCGCGAAGCGCACCGGCGTCTCCTCCATCGGGGGAAGATCGCGTGGCTCGAGCTGCCAACCCGACGCGTCGCCATATCCGCCGCGCCCCGGCGCCGCGTGCAGGAGCACGTCGCCGACGATTGCGGGATCGCGTGTGGCGGTTGGCACGGTGTACCACGCGCCATCGTCGAAGTCGAGACGCTCCCATCCCCAGGGGTAGCGCGCTCCGTCGACCGATTCCCCGTGTGCCGCGGCGTAGTATGCCCGGACATCGGCTTGCGTGACACGCACGTCCGCGTACGACGAATCACGCGACAGCTTCCAGCCGGCGCCGGTGTTTGCCACCGACTCCGACGGACCGTTCCCCTGGAGCAGGAACGCGGTTCGAAGGCTGTGCTGGGCCACGGGATGATTCGGGCCCCAGTTCCACACGACGGCAGCGATGACGTTGCGACCGGAGCGCAGCGCCGGCGCGAGATCGACCGTCTCGTAGCGCCAGTGCATCGCGTCGGAGCGCTGCGGGCCGGACGAGATTTGCGCGCCGTTCACGTACAGCCGGTACCGGTTGTCCGCGGACACGTGCACGATGAAGCGCGCGGGTTTGGCGGCGAGCTCCACGACGCGCCGCGCGTGAAAGACGCCGAAGGAATCGGCGTGCATGCCGGGTGGCGCGATCCACTTCGCTTCGGCCGCGCCGGCGAAGATGGTTGGCGCGCGATCCTGTGCACGAGCACCGATTGGCGCGGCGAGCACGAGGGCGAACGCGATGGACGCTGATCGATGCAGGCGGTGGGCAGGGCGCATCGCGGCAACGTGCCGAAGAACGCGCACGCACGCCAGGACCGGGGTTAGCGGAGGGGCTTGAAGCTATCGCCTCGCACGAAGAGAAGGCTGCGACGCGTCCCCTCCATCGTGCTCTGCACGACGTTGACCTGATCCTCGTAGAGCTCGCAGAGCATCACGTTCCGGAGCTGCGGCACTCCTGCATCTCGCGCCATCTCACCCTGGAGACACAGCCACACCAGATCCCCGGTGCGACGCACGCCGCACGAGCGCAGGGCGACTACCTGCCCGCGCGCCGTTCGAATGGAGACGACGCTCGTGGCGTAGAGAAAAGCGGCCGCGTCGAACGCAGAGCCGTCCAGCTGATGCGACCGGCCACGCGTCGATCGCAGGACGGCGGAGCGAAGGTCGTCGGCGAAGACTCGTACCGTGGCTCGCACGGTGCCCCGTGCTGGTTCGAGCACGAGCTCCGTGATGGTGCTGTGAAGGGGATGCGCATCGGTGCGTCGCGCCGCCGCCGGAGTGCCGAGCACCGCGATGACGAGTGTTGCCGCGAGTCGGTGCCGGCTCACCACGGTGTTCGATCCACCGCCCACTCCGATGCCACGGCGATGACGAGCAGCGAGACGGCGACCGCGCGCAGGCGCACCGCGGGCCAGCGCGCGGTGGTAATACGGCCCGCTCGCAGCCCCGCGTCGATGAGCGCCAGCGCCATCGCAGCGGCGGTGAGCACGATGATCTGCCCCGCCTCGATGCCGAGGTTGAAGCCGAGCAGGGGAACGGCAACCCGTTGTACGAATAGCGCCTGGAGGTACGCGGCGAACCCCGCGCCGTGAACGAGCCCGAAGAGCCCGGCCAACACGGGGCGATACCGGCCTCCCCACAGCGCGCGGGTTCGATCGCTCACCACCACGTTCTCGATTCCCGTGACCACGATCGTCACGGGGATCAGGAACTCGACGAGCGACGACGGAAGGTGCACCCATCCGGTGACGGCGAGCGCGAGCGTGATCGAATGGCCGACGGTGAACGCGGTCACGACCCAGAGCAGGTCGCGCACGTCGCGGAGCCGGTAGATGGCGGCAAGCGCGACCAGGAAGAGCAGGTGATCGAGCGCTTCCACGTCGAGGATGTGGCGCACGCCGAGCTGCGCGAACGAGAGCAGCTCGCTCATTCGTATCTCCAGTCGAGGACCGAGAGGATACGCCGCCGACTGGAGAGTGGATCTGTTCACTTTCGGGCGAGCTGCCGGGCGCCGGCGGCTCGCTCCGGTCGCAGCGTGCTATCCGCCGACCATGACGCGCATCGTGCGGATCTTCGGGGGCGTCGCAGCGCTCACGTTGAACACGAACGTGGCCGCGCCCTCCTTCGCGGTGCGAGCCGAGACGGTCACTGCACCATCGGCGTCCAGCCACATCGCCGTCGGTGTGAGCGTCCCGAGCCCCTCGTGCATCTGCAGCAGCCGCGCGACGCGCTGTTCCACCGGCGGCCCACCCATCGGCTCGAAGCGCTCGGTGACCGCGCGCGTCAGGGCGGTGCTGTCGCCCGCATTCACTGCCGCAAAGAGGTCGCGAATCAGAGTCGCCACCGGAGGCGGAGGTTCCTTCGCGCCTACCGGGGCCGGAGCGGGCGCCCGATCCTCGCGATTCGCCGCCGTGGCAAGGCCCAGAAGCGGCGCGATCGCATCGCGAACCATCGGTGCCGGGAACTCCGGCGTGTTCGTCGCGATGATGATCTCGACACCCTCACGCGGCAGCCGCTCGAACAGGAAGAAGTGAACGCGGTCCGAGCCGCCGAGTCGCACCTCCTCCGCAGGGTCGAACCTTCCGCCGCGCGCCCCTGGCGGCAGGAGGCGTTCGCCCTCGAACAGGGCGCGATAGAACAGGTGCATGTCCTCTACCGTCGAAAGCATTCCACCGTTGCCGCGCAGGTTCCAGTACGGCCCGTCCGCGGCGTGCGGCTTGAGCAGCGTGTTGCCGCGATCCTCACCCTGCGCGTAGCCATGCGCGGTGCGATCAGGGTCGAAGCGTGGGAGCAGATACCCGGTGTTCTCGAGACCAAGGGGCGCGAGGATCTCATCGCGCACGTGCTCGTCGTAGCTGCGCCCCGTCACCTGCTCGATCACGGCGGCGAGGATCGCGTAGCCCGTGTTCGAATAGATCTCGCGCGTGCCCGGCTGCGCGCGCAGCGGCGTGGCGAACGCACGCTGCAGCAGCTGGTCGCGCGTCAGGGTCTCGAAATCGCCTCCGAGTCCGATCGGAAATCCACCGCGGTGATCGACGAGCTGCTGCAGTGTGATCCCACGCTTGTCGGCCGGAGCGGCCGGGAAGTGTTTCCCGAGGCTGTCGCGCAGCCCGAGGCGGCCTTGCTGCTGCAGTCGGAGCAAGGCCACCAGCGTGAAGTCCTTCGTATTCGATCCGATCTGGACGATCGTCGCGTCGCTGAACGGGATTCGTCGCTCGCGATTCGCCATTCCGTATCCCTTGCGGAGGAGCAGCGTGCCTCTGCGTTCCACTCGAACGACACCGCTGAAGCCGCGCTGTGCCGCCGCACGCAGCGCCGAGTCGACGCGCGCACCGAGACCGCTGCCCACCGTGTCGGCGGGGAATGCGTGGAGGGGCGCGGCGGCGGTGGCGAGCACCAGGGTGTAGACGGGCAGGAGGGCGCGCGACATGGCGAGTTGGGCGAGGGTCGATGAAATCGATGGCGGTTCGTCACTCGGCGACGCTGCACGGTTGCAGGCCGGCGCACGGTGGAACGATCGTGCTCTCGCGTGGTGTCATCCTTGCCAAGGAGAGCGGTGCCGTGGTGACGAGGTGGGGTGGTGAACCACCACGACATCGAGCCACCACACTACCGAACCACGAACCCTGAACGGCGCATGTGCCGGCTCGTGACGTCCAACATCCTGGTCCGCGCCTGGACGCTCGGCGCGTCGCTGCTGCTCATCCCGGGTTACCTCTCTGCCCAGGTGAGCGCCAAGACGCCTGACGACAGCGCAGCATCCAGCGAGCGCGCGGGTGC